>JBCCIS010000003.1 GCA_039028155.1 Pseudomonadota bacterium | reverse complement strand
GCACCGAATAGGCGACATCCATCATCTGGTTGGCGGGGATGATCTGCAGCACGACGAGCGCGACAACCCAGATCCACGCCGACTGAACGGCGTCGGCAAAGCCGCGGGCGGGCTCCTGCAGGAAGTCGGGCAACTGATCCGGGGTCGCGGCCACCGTGATTAGGGTCGAAAAGTACCAGAGGCCGAACACGACCAGGGTAAAAACCATGCCGGCCAGCAGGCGCGACTGTGCCGTCCTGAGCAACTGGCCCCACAGCGGGCTGACGATCCAGAACAGCAACATCGAGGCGCCGTGCTTCAGCTTCTGCATTGACGACATGGCGGAAAAGCTGCGGCGCAGATCGCCCCAGAAAACAAGATCGACGTCGATAACGCGGCCGTCGCCCGTGCCGATAAACCGGGTTGGCAGGCCGCTGTCGTCCGCGGCGTCCAGTTCGGCCTCGAAGCCAATGTTGTGATCGGTCATGAAGCCTTGAAGGCCCGCGGTGAACTGTTCGAGGTTGCGGTCGCGGTCGTAGTCGTTGAGACCGTGGATAAAGACGATAAGGCTGCGCTGGGTGTCGTGGTCGGATGGCATCGGAAATCCCCCTAGACACGTGAGTCCGCTCATTGTCGCTAAGTAGAGCAGATTCTCCCGCCTTGACGGAATCGCGAAGCCATCCGATCAGAAAACAGGAACCGCTCTAGGTGTCAGGTGGTGTCGCGGCAGAGCGTGCGGCGGTAACGGCGATGCCACGCGGACCGGATCAGACGAGCGTCAGCGCAACGTCCGCCGCGGATGAGGGGAAAGCCGCATTTATCCACAGAAAACAACAGCTTGATATCAACATGGGGGATGATTGGGCAGCAGGCGTACCCTATATGGTGGTTCGCCAACGCTGTATCGATTTGGCAAACGACTCCGGAACGGACTTCCTGCCCGGCCCCATCCCTGGGGGCCGGGCAGTTTTTTTGGTCCGATCGCTTGGATAACGGGATCTGACGGACGGGCCAGTCAGTTCATCGCCATCAGCGTGTCGTCGAGCAGCAATTCCAGCGAATAACGCAGCATCTGCGGGTCGATATCCAGCGGCAGCACGCCACCGATGCCGATCGGCAGGTATTCCATAAGCAGGGCCGAGGTGACCTTTTCGCTCATCAAAAGGAACGTCGCGCCCGGGTATTCCTTCTGAATCTCGACCAACTGGGTCCTGAGATCACCGGCCATGTGCGTGATGTCGACCAGGACGATGTTGGGTTCGGGATAACAGACGTGAGGCGGCATCAGGGAATGCAGGCTGTCGGCCTGCCAGGCCGCGCCGAGGCCGGTCGCCTCGAATGAACGGTGAAGCTTTTCGCGGGCGCTCTGATCTCTACCAATAACGTATGTGCAGGTCGTCGGTTCCATGGTGTTGCCCCTCCAATCGGACGAGGTAGATCTAAGCAGAAGGGCTAGACGGCGCTGCTCATGGCCGAAGTTTCTCAGATCATGGCGGGATGCAGACCTTTCGCGTTTTGGATGACTGATCATAATGTTGGTCAGCCACGATATGAGCGAACGAAATGATGTGGATTCAGACGCTTAGAGCCGGCCGATCCAAGTCTTAACAGTCCGTAAACGCCGGACTCCAAAGGGACAATGGTTAACGAAAGTAGGCGATGGTGACCTGATTGCCGGTTTCCAGATGCTCGTAGACGATCTTTTTCGAGTAGATCGGGTCCTCCTCGGCGGAGGGGTAGGTGAGGTCCCGTTCGACCCATGCCTGGTGAAAGGCGATCCAATTCCACGGCACCTGATTGCAGCCGGTGATCGCGACATAGCCGCTCATCAAGGGATCGGTGAACACATAGGTGTTGTCGATGCCGGCGCCGGTCTTAACGAAGAGCGGCTTGTGGCCGGCGGCGATCAGGTCGTCGGCGCACCAGCGTCCGTCGGCCCGCACGTTGTCCCATGGGTGGGGCTCGCCGCTCTGATTGGCGGCGGGCACGACCGTGTCAGGATCGATACCGGCGCGCGCCATGACGCCCGACGTGCAGCACGGATCGGCCATGCCGGCGTTCACCTCGTTCTTTAGCGTGCACTGTGCGGTTTCGCCGAGAACGCCGGGCTCGCTGTAGGTCCAGGCCAGACACTGGTCGTCCTTGGCGCAGGCGCTGAAACAGGCGGTCGCTTCCGCGCTGCCCAGATCAAGCGTGCGGTAATCGCCGCCCGGGCGGTCGACGCCGCTTTCGAAGGTGCCGGAAACCTGTTCGGCCGAAACGGGCGCCATGGCACCCATCAAGAGCACGGCAAGCCCGGCGACGAGCGCCCGGCGCGCAAGACGGTAACTGTGAAGCATGGTGATCCCCGCGGTCACATAACGATCCGACGAAACCATAGAGCAAGCCAAGTGTGGCGGTTCTCTGACCGGCCTTCCATTTTCATGGGGATGGTCGCGTTTGCCGGCGTTCCTCGCGCAGCGCCAGCCATGCGTTCATCGCCAGCGCCGCCAGCACGATGGCGCCGCCGACGATTGCCGCCGTGCCCGGGTTCTCGCCCAGCGCCCACCACACCCAGAACGGGCCGAGCACCGCCTCCAGCAGCATCATGAGGCCGACCTCCGGTGCCGGCAGGTAACGCGGACCGACGAAGAGCAGGCCGAACGACAGCGGGACCATGACGAGGCCCATGAGCGCGAGCACGCCGACATCGCCCTGGCTGACCGAAAGCGGCGCGGCGAGCGGCAACGCGATCAGCGCGGCGACAAACCCGCCAATGCCCATGGCCGGCACCATGTTGCGGTTCTGGTAATGGCGCATGGTGCATAGGTTGACCGCCAACGTCATGGCGGCGGCGAGCGCGGCGAGGTTGCCGATCATCGATCCCCAGTCCAGACCGCCGGAGACGATGACACCAATGCCCAGGATCGTTATCGCGATCGCCAGCCAGGTGCGCAGCGCAACCGGCTCGCGCAGCACCAGCCAGGCGAAGACGGCGGCGAACAGCGGCGACGTGCTGACGATAAACAGCGTGTTGGCGACCGACGTGTGGGTGATGCCCATGATGAAAGCACACGTGCCGATGCCGAAGATGATGCCGGTGATGAGGCCCGCCCAACCGATCTTACGTATCAATGCCCAGGTCTTGCCGCGGTAGATCAGCGTCAGGCCGATCGCCATGCCGATGCCCGACAACAGGCCGCGCCAGAAGAGCAGGGTCCATTCGTCGGCATCAACCAGACGGACCAGGAGGCCGTCCGGCGTCATGACGAGGACGCCGAAGCCGGTGATCAACAAGCCTTTTACGTGGGTTGGAAGATGGGAAAACACGGTGAAACGGGGGCTGACTGGTTGGAACGGTCCTTGATGGGCGCGGCGGGGCGGTGAATCAAACGCAAAATTCTCGTCTGTCCACTGAATAAGATTGCCGTGGCCCGCTTGAGGACTAGCGGCGGGGCCCTGTAGGCTGACGGACATCGAGCACGCGTTCGACGCGTTGCGCACGGGAGGCCGCCATGCTCGGCAATCTTCGTCAGCTCACACCCAGCATCGGCGCCGAGATCGCCGGCATGGACCTGAAGTCAATCGACGATGATGGTGTCACGGCGATCCAGGATGCTTTTCTGGAACACCAGGTGCTCTTCTTTCCGCGCCAGGAGATGACGGCCGATGACCTCGCCGGTTTCGCGCGGCGCTTCGGCACGATTGATCCGCCCCATGGCGGCCTGATGCCTCATCCCGACAACTCCGACGTCATGCTGGTCGAGACCAAAAAACAGAGAGGCGGCGGCAAGTACAACGACGTCTGGCACTCCGATGTCACGTTCGATCACTCGCCGCCGCTGGGATCGATCCTGCGCGCGGTGAAGCTGCCGGATGTCGGCGGCGACACGCTGTTTGCCAGCATGTACGCGGCCTATGACGCGTTGTCGGACCGCATGCGCCAGATGATCGAGGGGCTCGAGGCGCTGCATGACGGTATCCCGAACTTCAGGCCCTATCTGCTCGACCCCGACACACCCAACGGCGAAGCGCGCCTGCGCATGTTGAAGGAAGAGCAACCCGGTTGCGTCCACCCGGTGGTGCGCCGTCACCCGCAGACCGGACGCAAGGCGCTCTTCGTCAACCGCGCCTTCACCACCGACATCATGGGCGTGACATCGATCGAAAGCCGGAACATCCTGAACTTTCTGTTCGAACACATTGAACAGCCCAACTTCCAGTTGCGTTGGCGCTGGTCCGAAGGCGACGTCGCCATGTGGGACAACCGTTGCGCGCTCCACTATGCGGCGAACGACTATGGTGACGCGCACCGGGTCATGCACCGGGTGACGTTGAAAGGCGACAAGCCGGTTTCATGACAGGTTTCAAAAGCGTTCCCGCCGATCCCTATCCGTGGCCCGATACGCAAGATGGCGCGGCGGCCAATTCGGCGCTGATCATCATCGACATGCAGCTCGATTTCTGCGATCCCCGCGGCTACATCGGCCAGATGGGCTATGACGTCGCGCCGTTGCGCGCGCCGATCGAACCGGCTGGGCGCGCGCTTGCTGCCGCGCGACAAGCCGGCCTGCACGTCTTTCATACGCGTCAGGGTTATCGTGCCGATCTGGCCGACCTACCGGTCAAGAAACGCCGGCGCACGCAACAACGTGGTGCCGCGCCTGGCGATCCCGGGCCGCTGGGCCGTATCCTGATGCGTGGTGAGCCAGGCTGGCAGATCATTCCGGAGCTGGCGCCGGTCGACGGCGAGCCGGTTATCGACAAGACGGCGAACGGTGCGTTCTATGGCACTGATCTTGACGCGGTGCTGCGCGCCCAGGGCGTCGAGAACATTGCATTCGCTGGCAACACGATCGACGTCTGCGTGCACACAACGCTACGCGAAGCGACGGATCGCGGGTTTGAATGCCTTTTGCTGTCGGATTGCTGCGGCGCGGTCAGCCAAATGTTGCACGATGCGGCCGTCGAAATGGTCAAGGTCGAAGGCGGTATCTTCGGTTCGGTCGCGACGTCCGATGCCTTCGTGGCGGCGCTAGGCGCGGCTTAGAGCGGGATCTGAGGAAGAGTGATCCCTGCCGGATTGGGCGGCCTAGCTCTCCAATCCGGCAGGGTGAATTCGCTGCATTGAATGGGCGGCAAGCGAACTCACACGATCATGCGGAACCGCTCAGCGATTCGGCTCGATCGTGATCGGCAGGCTCGTGCGGGCGCCCTTCCAGATAGGAAAGCACCGTGCCTACGTCGGAAACGTCGAAGGGGTCGCCTGGTTTGGCGCGATCTTCGACAAACATTTTCTCGATAACACCGTCATCGACGATCATGGCGTAGCGCCAGGAACGGTCGCCAAAACCCAAATCGGTCTTGTCGACCAGCATGCCCATGCCACGGGAGAAATCGCCGTTGCCGTCCGGCAACATGACGACGTCGCCGTCGATGCCTTGGTCGCGCGCCCAGGCGTCCATGACAAAGCCGTCATTCACCGACAGGCAATAGATGGCATCGATGCCGCTTGCCTTGACCCGGTCGGCATGGGCGTTGAAGCCGGGCAGGTGGGTGCTGGAACAGGTCGGGGTGAAGGCGCCGGGCAGCGCGAACAGAACAACCCTTTTGTTGTCGAACAGGTCGGCGCTGGTAACCGTCGCGGGCTCGCCGTGCTGGCGCGCCTGAAAGGTGGTGTCGGGCACCCGGTCGCCAGGCTTCTTTTGTGTCGCGGTCATCGCGTGCTTCCTTAGTGAACAAGGCCCGTGGGCATGAACTCGGCCCGTGGATCGGGAAGAAGCATGTCATCGCGATCGGCGGGCGGTTCGACGACGAGGCCGGCCGCCGTGTAGAGACGCGCGAACACATTCAGATTGATCGAAGCCGCGCGCACCGCCGTCTCAGGCAACCACAGACCCAGAATGTCTTGGGATTCGGCCACGAGGCCGAACTGGCTGTGGTTGACCAACTGCAGCAGCCAGGCCTCGTCCAGACCAAGTTCCGGACAGCTAACGCAACGTATGTCGAGCTCGCGCTTAGCCGTCGCCATGACCACCCACAGCATGGTGTCGAGAGCGTGGATCCCCATCGGCGAGATTTGCGCGGCATGCATACCGGACTGCCAGAACTGATGGTCGCGATGGGGTTCGCGGTGCGGCGCGATCCACAAACGCAATGATGTCACGAGCAGTCCCTGGGCCGTCTGCAGATGAGCCATCGGCATATGCGGCGGATAGATTGGCTGGCTGAGATCGACGGCCATAAGAAACTCCCCAATTCGTTGCCGGGCAAACTTAGAGACGTCATTTTGCAATTGCAACTCATTCTTAATCTCATAAGATGCATGCCGCTGACCCACCGCGCCCAACCATGCTTTGCGTGGTGGACCAGCAGCGCCGTTGCCTGGACTTGCCGCTTCTCACCCAGGGCGTTTCGCCGAGTAGGTCGGGGACAGGTGATGCGTCGCCGCGGCCGGCCCGCGTTCGCGCAAGGATCGCGTGGGCCGGCCGCCTGACGCCCGGACCCTTAAAGTGGATCGCGGTCAGGTTGACCCGATTTGCGGCTCCACGTGACCGCTTGAATCCGCTTTACCTGCAAAAAGACAGAGTAGACTCACCTGCCTTGAGGGGACCGCGGAGCGATCCCCTCAAAACAGGCTCTGCTCGATGTCGACCCGTCCCCGAGAAAGTCGACATCGAGCAACGCCCGGACATGCGTGATTGTCGCGGACGTCGCCCCGATTCGGGCTCCCCCCGATCAGGGCTCCCCACAGTTAGCCTCTGTCAGGCAGACCCGTCCTGTCCCGACCAGTCGCGAACGAAGTCTTCGCGCAGGGGGCGCTGAATGGGTTTAGCGGCTTCTTTCGGTGTGCCCAGGTAGACAAAACCGATCAGCCGATCGGGCGCGTGAAAACCCAACGCCTTGTTCACGATGGGATCGTAGCTGTTCTTGCCGGTAACCCACATGGCCGCGAAGCCGAGCGCATGGGCGGCGTTCAAAATGTTCATGGTGGCAGCACCTGCCGACAGCACCTGCTCGATCTCCGGAATGGCGTTGTCGGCATCGACATGAACGCCGGCCGCGATGACAAGCGGCGCGCGCAGAGGGCGCGAGCGTTCGCGTTCCACCAGGACATCGGCCGCTCCCGGTTCGCGGTTTTGCAGCGCGGTGACAAACACCTCGCCCAACCGGTGCCGCGCATCGCCGCTGATGGTCAGGAACCGCCAGGGACGAAGCCGCCCGTGGTCGGGCGCGCGCATGGCGGCGTCCAGAATGTCGTTGAGGTCGTGACCTTCCGGACCGGGTTCCGTCATCGTGGCGGGCGAGATGGACGCGCGCGACAGCAGCATGTCGAGCGCGATGTCGGTTTCGTCTTGTGATGCCAAGGGCGTGACCAGGCCGTCTTGCATGGAGAGATTCCCAGGGCTGGTTATAGGGGCCGCGATCCTATTTGAGAATGCGTCTTAATTGCAAGAATGATGTGGCATAACATCGGTTCGCACCCTCCCGGCACGCGGGAGAGGGCAGGGTGAGATGGCGTTGCCTTACCGCACGAAGAGTTCGCGCGGCATCTTGGAGAGGCTCTCGCCCTTGTCTTCGCCGACCCGGATGGTCTCGCTGAAGACATAGGCGTCGTCAGGCTCCCAGATGCCGATGATCAAGTGCAGCGTGTAGTTGGTCTCCAGGACGTTCTCGTCGTCGTCCTGCAGACTGAAGCAAAGATCGCCCCAGTTCATGCCGATCGAATAACCGATTCGCGATTCCTTGCGTATGCCGTGGGGCGCGAATGCCTTGGCGAAGGCGCGATGGATATCGCCGCCGGTGACGCCGGGCCGGATCGCGTCGAACGCCGCGTGCCAGCTTTCCTGGACGGCGTCGTGGACCTGAACGAGGCGCGCCGGCGGTTCGCCGACATAGGTCGTGCGCGACAGGCCGCAGCAATAGCGATGCACAAAGGCACCGACCTCGAAGTCGGTCTGGTCGCCGGCCTCAAACGGCTTGTCGGTCCACTTCAAATGCGGCGCCTGGGCGACGCCCGGTCCGGTCGGCATGGTGATGGGCGGGGGCGTGTCGCCGCCGAACGCCGGTGTGCCGGCGATCAGGTCGTGCGTGATGCGCGCGGCGACATCGCATTGGCGCACGCCCGGCTCGATCATGGCGATGCCGTTCGTCAGCGCTTGATCGACAATGGTCGCGGCCTGTCGCATGCAGGCGATCTCCGCCGGCGACTTCTTGACCTTGACCGGGACGATGACGTTGCTGGCATCGGCGACGTCGCGGCCGCCCATCGCCTTCGACAGTGCCTGGTAGTCGCCGTGGGAAAAGCTGTCGGCGCCGAACTCGATGCCGATCCGCCCATCGCCGGCCATCTCCAAGACGCGCGCGCCGATGACGTCCCACGGCGAGCGGTCGGGCGTGCCGATATAGCTCTCGGGGTAGAAGGTGACCTTGTCGTGGTCCAGATAGACGGTGGGGTAGGCGCAGTGGATGTCCATCTCGCGCAGGATCAGCGTGGCGTCGGTGTCGCCGGCGCGCAGCACGGCGGCCTGAGGCACATAGGCCGAGCGCCCGGCGTAGCCGGTGAGGTAGTCCATGTGCGCTTCCGACAGGATGACCAGCGTATCGATACCCGACGCCTCCATGCTGGCGGCGGTGCGTTGAACGCGGTCGCGGTATTCGGACGTCTCGAAGGCGGCGGGCATGGGGGTCCTCCCTGTCGCGGTGTATGTTGGGGTTTGCGGGTCAGTAGTCTTTCGAAGGCTGCGCGACGGTAACGACGACCTGGCCTTTCTTAATCAGGCCAAAGGCGTGTCGGGTAAAGACGATGCCGTCGGCGGGCGCCTTGCAGACGGCGGCCGGGCGACCCGGTGCCTTGGGATTGTGGATTTGACCGACGGGCTCACCCTTCTTTACGCGGTCGGCAAGCGCGACGAAGGGTTCATAGATGCCCGCCGCCGGCGCATGGGTGTAGCAGCCATAGCTCATGGCCTCCAGGATGCGGGTCTGACGTTTGCCCATCCACACCGGCGTCTTAAGTTTGCCTTTCAGCATGCCGAGATGAATCAGCAGATTGCGAACGCCGGTCTCCGTCACATCGACCGTCTCCGGCGTTGACATGCCGGCGCCGCCCAACTCGCAGCAGCCGAAGACCTTGCCCATCTTCTCGACGGTCGTGTCCAGCATGCCTTCGGATTCGAACTCCTTGATCAGGATGCCGACCGGCGCGCGAAATGCCCGCATGGCGGCGACTGTGCGATCCATCAATGGCTTGCTGCGCAGCTTGTGAATCATGACGCTGGGGATGATCTGGGACGCTACGCCGCCAGCATGCAGGTCATAGACCGTCTCGACATGGGGCAGGATCTCGGTCGTGATCGTGTGTGCGATGCGCTCCGTCACCGTGCCGCGCGCCTTGCCTGGGAACATGCGGTTCAGGTTCTTGCCGTCAAGCGGAGACGTGCGCGTGCCCGCCGCGATGGCAGGCGGGTTGATCATGGGCATGATGACGACGGTGCCGCAGATGAGATCCTTAGGCTCGAGCTCGCGGATCAGCTTCATCAGCGCGATCGGACCTTCGTATTCGTCGCCATGGTTGCCGCCGGTGAACAGCACGCCCGGACCCGGCCCGTTGCGCACGATGGTGATCGGCAGTCGGACCGGCCGTTTGCCGCGTCCCGCCGGCACCTCGATCCAGGTCGAGCGTTTGCCGTCGCGGATGAAGTCGAGATCACGACCTCTACGAGCCTTGGCCGCCATGGCGCTTCCCCCTTATGCCGCCGTCACAAGCGGCCTTACTCTCAAGACCAAAGCCGCTGGACGCAATGGGTTCGGCACGGTTTATCGCGCTTTTTTGCGCACGTTTCGCCGTGGCGGCGGCCAAGTATGAGATTGACATTCATTCTCATCAACGCCAGATTCGCGTCGAAGCGGAGAAGCACATGTACGTCTGCATCTGCAACGGTCACCGGGAAGGCGAGATTGTCGAGGTCGCGCGCTCCGGTGTGCGCTGCGCCCTGAAGGCCTATGACCTTCTTGGCGGCCGCCCACAGTGTGGCCAATGCCTGGCCTTCGCCCAGACATTGATCGACGACATCCACGGCGAGACGACGGTTTCCTCGATCGCCTTCCACACCACAACGTCAGCCACCGCCTGACGCCCGTCACCGCTATCCGTGTTTGCGTGGCCATCGCTTAAGCCCGAGAACTTCGCGATCGCGCTAAGCGCTCTTACTTCTTACCTGGAAAAGCGCAAACAGCGCCGCCAGAAGAGCCTGAACCCGCAGGAAAAGACAGATAACGCCGGGTCGGATCAGGGCGAGCCCTGATCCGATAGACTTCGGTCTAGTCGTCGTCGGCCGGGCTGCTTTGCAGTTGCACGTAGTTTTGGATGCCCATCATCTTGATCAGGTCGAACTGCGCCTCCAGCCAGTCGACATGCTCTTCCTCGCTATCCAAGATCTCTCTCAGCAAGTGGCGGGTCACATAGTCGCTGACGCTTTCGCAGTAGGCGATCGCTTCGCGCAGGTCGGGAATGGCGTCGTTCTCCAGCTTCAGATCGCAATTGAGGATGTCCTCGACGCTTTCGCCGATCATCAGCTTGCCCAGATCCTGAAGGTTGGGCAGCCCTTCCAGGAGGAAGATACGTTCGATCAGTGAGTCGGCATGACGCATCTCGTCAATCGACTCGTGATACTCGTGATCGGCGAGCCTCGTCACGCCCCAGTTCTTCAGCATGCGTGAATGCAGGAAGTACTGATTGATGGCCGTCAGTTCGTTCTTTAGCACCACGTTGAGGTGCTGGATGACCTTTTTATCGCCTTTCATGGCGTTGGCCCCTTCTATGGAAAATTAAAACGCTTCTAAACAGATAGCATGCGTTCGAAGGGGTGCAAGCAAAAAGCGTGAGAATTACTCGCAATTGCAATTATTTGTTGTATTTTTACTGAAAACTAATTGTTTTGCCTTGCTTTCAATTGCCGCTGGCAATGTCACGGGCACCGCTCCGCCCCAAGACATTTGCTTTTAGCGCTGCTCCGTCTCCCAGTCCGGGTGCACCCAGACCGGGGCGTCGGACGGCGGCAGCATCGCTTTGCCGCGGATCATGTCCGACGCCTTTTCCGCGATCATGATGGTCGGCGCGTTCAGATTGCCGGAGACCACGTTGGGCATGACCGAGGAGTCGATCACGCGCAGGTTCTCCACGCCATAGACCTTCAGCTCCGGGCTGACGACCGCCATGGGGTCGTTGTCGGAGCCCATCTTGCAGGCGCAGGAGGGGTGGTAGCTGCTCTCGCTGGTCTCGCGGATCCATTTGTCGAGCTCGGCGTCGGTCTGGGCGTCCTCGCCCGGCCACAGCTCCTTGCCGCGATAGGGGTCGAAGGCCTTCTGGGCGAAGATCTCGCGGGTCAGCCGCGTGCCGTCGCGCAGGCAGCGGACGTCCTCTTCTTCCTTCAGATAGTTGAACAGGATCTCCGGCGCCTGGCGCGGGTCGGCGCTCCGGATTTTGACATGGCCGCGGCTTAGCGGGCGCATCATGTCGACCATCGCCTGATAGCCGTGGATTTTGTTGATGTTCTTGGCGTCGTAGGTCATCGCCATGGGCAGGAAGTGGTACTGAACATCCGGGTGTTCGATGCCCGGGCGGGTGCGGATGAAACCGCCGACGTCGAAATGGTTGGTCTCGGCCAGACCGTCCTTGAACAGGAACCAGCGGACGCCGACCTTCATCTTGCCGAACGGTGAGAGCGCGTTCAGCAGGCTGATCGGCTGCGTGCACTCGTGCTGCACGAAGACCTCCAGATGATCCTGCAGGTTCTCGCCGACGCCCGGCAGGTCATGCACCACATCGATGCCGTGACCGCGCAACTCGTCCGCGTTGCCGATGCCGGAGAGCTGCAGGAGTTGCGGCGAGTTGATGGCGCCGCCGCATGAGATGACCTCGCGGGTCGCGCGCACCTTTCTGATCTGCCCGTCGCGGACATACTCGATGCCGGTTGCGCTCTTGCCTTCGAACAGAATCCGGTTGGTCAGCGCCTTCACCTCGACGGTCAGGTTGGGGCGGTCCATGACCGGTTTCAGGAACCCGACCGCCGCGCTCCAGCGCCGGCCCTTGTGGGTTGTCCGATCCATGCGGCCAATGCCTTCCTGGCGGTGGCCGTTCAGGTCCTTCGATTCGGCGTAACCGGCCTGGACGCCGGCCTCGATAAAGGCCTCGTAGAGGGGATTGCGGTTCACCCGTCCGGACGTGACGTGCAGCGGTCCGTCGCCGCCGTGGAACTCGTTCTCGCCCTGGTCGAAGCTCTCCGCACGCCGGAAATAGGGCAGGGTCTCGCGATAGGACCAGCCGCGGCAGCCCATCTGTGCCCACTTGTCGTAGTCGAGCGCGTGGCCGCGGATATAGACCATGCCGTTGATCGAGGACGAACCGCCCAAGACGCGCCCGCGCGGACAGTGGATGCGACGGCCGTTCAGATAGGGCTCAGGCTCGGACTCATAAAACCAGTTATAGGTATCGTCCTGCATCGGCTCGGCGAACGCCGTCGGCATGTGGATTTTCCAGCTTTGGAAGCCGGTATCCATAGGGCCGGCTTCAAGCAGCAGCACCTTGACCTCGGCATCTTCGGAAAGCCGGCGCGCCATGACGCAGCCTGCCGATCCGGCACCGACAATGACGTAATCATATTCCGCATCCCAGCCGCCTGCGGCCATGGCCTCAACCCCCGATCGTCACACGCTTCTCTTTAGCGGAAACTAACCGTCAACGGCACGCGACGCCAGCGCCGCACGCAGGGCATCGCGCGACGTGTCAGGCGCCATGGAACCAGAACGGACAGTTCGTCTGGTCCAAGCGGCGCTTAGGCTTGTCGACGGATTCGCGGCGTGGTTCCCGATTGCCTCATGTGATCGAAAACCGCTAGAAACGTGATCCACAAGCGCCGGGATATCGATCCTTCGGGCGCCTTTCGGGAGTTGGACCATGCGTGATCAAGCCAAGGTGGTGATTGTCGGCGGCGGCATGATGGGGGTGGGCCTTGCCTATCACCTGGCCGAGGAAGGCTGGACCGATGTGATGCTGATTGAAAAGGGCGAGCTGACGTCCGGCTCGACCTGGCACGCGGCGGGCCAATGCCCGAGTTTCATCGGCGATTACAACATGGCGAAGATGCACCACTACTCCAACCAGCTCTATCCGACGCTGGAGGAAAAGACCGGGCAGTATGCCGGGTGGCACGGCGCGGGCGGTCTGCGTCTGGCGGTGACGCAGGCCGAGGTCGACATGTTCCACCAGGTCGCCGGGTTCGCGCCCAATGTCGGCTTCTTCATGGAGATCGTTACTCCGGAGCGGGCCAAGGAGATCAATCCGTTCCTGAACACCGACGGCGTGCTGGCAGTGGCGTGGACCACCGATGACGGCCATGTCGACCCGGCCGGTTGCTGCAACGCTATGGCCGCGGGCGCGCGCCAGATGGGCGTCACCATCGTGCGCCGCAACCGCGTGCTGGACATCGAGCAGCTGCCGTCCGGCGAATGGAAGGTGATGACCGAGCAGGGTGACGTCACCTGCGAGTACGTCGTCAACGCCGCCGGCTGCTACGCGCGCGAGGTCTCCGACATGATGGGCACCTTCGCGCCGATCACCAACATGGAGCATCACTATATCGTCACCGAGGCCTTGCCGGACTTCATCGCGCGCGACGAAGAGATGCCGGTGATGCGCGATCCCTGGGCAAGTTGCTACTACCGCCAGGAACAGAAAGCCGGCCTGATCGGCATCTACGAGTGGGAGGCAACGGAGGCCTGGGCGGAGACCGGCGGTTCGCCGGCCTGGGATTCGGAAAACGAACTGTTCAACGACGCGCTCGATCGCGTGCTGCCCTATGTCGAGAAGGTCTTCCAGCGCGTGCCGATCTTCGGCAACGCCGGCATCAAGCGCATCGTCAACGGTGCCATCCCGCATACGCCGGATGGCAACCCGTTACTGGGTCCCGCGGCCGGGCTGAAGAACGCGTGGATGTGCTGCGGTTCCTCCATTGGCATCGCCCAGGGCGGCGGTGCGGGCAAATATCTCGCCCAGTGGATGGTGCATGGCGATTCCGAAATCAACATGGCGAGCGTCGATCCACGCCGCTTTGGCCGTTACGCCGACACCGACTACACCCGCGACAAGTCGTTCCAGGACTACGCCCACATGTATATTCAGCATTTGCCCGGCGACGAACGGGCGGCGGGCCGCCCGGCGCGCACGTCGACGCTGTATGAAAAGCTGAAAGGCAAAGGCGCGGTCTATACGGAAGCGTTCGGCTGGGAGCGGCCGAAATGGTTCTCGCTGGACGGGCGCGAGGAAGAAACCGGTTATCGCCACAACAACGTCTTCGAGGTTGTCGCCGAAGAGTGCCGGGCGGTGCGCGAGCGTGTCGGCGTGCTGGATCTCTCCAGCTTCGCCAAGTTCGACGTGCGCGGCGCTGACGCGGAGGCCTGGCTCAACCAGCTGTTCGCCAACAAGGTACCGAGCAAACCGGGCCGCATCGGCTTGTGTCATCGGCTGGCCGAGAACGGACGGATCCAGGGCGAGTCGACGATCACCAAGCTGGACGAGGGTTGGTTCCACGTCTGCTCAGGTGCGGCCTGGGAGATCCGCGATGGTGATGCTTTCGAGCAGGCCTTGGACGAGGAGCTCGACGTTCAGATCGGCAACACGTCCGACGATATCGGCATCCTGGTCGTGGCGGGGCCGAAGAGCCGCGATGTGCTGGCCGAACTGACCGATGCCGATCTGTCGAACGACGCCTTCCGCTGGCTGACCGCCCAGGTCATCGAGGTGGCGGGCGTTCAACTCGCGGCGCTGCGCGTCAACTATGTGGGCTCGCTCGGCTGGGAGCTGCACGCGCCGATGAGCAAGCTGCCGCAGATCTATGACGCCGTTTGGAAGGCGGGCCAGGCGCACGGTATCGCCGACTTCGGCACCTATACGCTGAACAGTCTGCGCATGGAGAAAGCCTACAAGGGCATCGGCGCGGAATTGACCAACGAGATCACGCCGGTCGAGGCTGACATCATGCGCTTCGTGAAGTTGGACAAGGATTTCATCGGTAAGGCGTCGGTCGAGCGCGTGCTGCAGGCCGAACCGGTGACACGCATCTGTTATGGCGAGGTCGAAACTGAAGACACTGATGTCTTCGGTGGCGAGCCAGTCTTCGACGGCGACCGGGTCATCGGCGTCACGACATCGGGCGGCTATGGCCACAGCGTCGGCAAGAGCCTGTTCTTCGCCTATGTCGAACCGGACTTCGCCGAACCGGGCGCTGCGTTCTCGGTCGAACTGCTCGGCAAGAAGTGCGCGGCGACGGTGCTTGCCGATCCCGCGTTTGATCCGGCGAACGAGGTGTTGCGCTCCTAAGGCCGTGGTGGGACGCTGTCGGGTATGGCGCTCACTGAGAAAAACGGCGGACGGCGCTCATGACCGGTGACCAGTTTGCATCGCCACCGTGCTTCCTGCATGAGCTGGATCCGGGCTTCATCGCTGCCGGGCAACCGGAAAAGCCGACCAAGGCGGCACAGCCGGCTTCGCGGGCTGATTGCGATGAGAACTTCGTCAAGACAGTTCCGAAAGACCGTTGATCAGACGTTGGATGGCAGCGCTTCAGGCGCTCGATCCCGGCGGCATACAGCTGGCGCGCGGAGTCCACTTCTTCGTCGTGTCCGTGGCTGGCGGTGGCGTCTGCTATTTTGCCGGCGGTTGGCTGGGGGCGCCGAATAGCCTGATCTTCGCGGTTATGGGCGGGGCCGTCGCGCTTAACGCGTTCATTTTCACGCCGCCCGGCACACGATGGTCGGAAGCGATCGCGTTCGCCAAGAACGTTATCGTCGCCGTCGCCGTCTTTGGTACCGGCGTATTCGTTGGCTGGCACGAAATCGGCTTCGGCGAAGTGCCGATCGACAGCGTCTGGGTCCTGATCATCGCCTTCGGCCTTTACCTGCGCCGCTATGGTCCGATCGCGACGCAGTACGGTCTGATGCTCACGCTGATGTTCATGTTCATGACGCTGGTCAACCCGACGCGCGAGGAGGCGTTGTGGCTGGTGCTGGCGGCCCTGTTGTCCGGCACGGTCGGCATGTTGGTGCAACACACCTTGTGGCGGCCGTCGGCGCTTGCGGTGCTCAAACGCGAGATCGTGCGGTTCCAACGCGCGATCGCCGCGGAGGTGAATGCATGCCGGTCATCGGACAGCAATCTGCCGCCGCACTGGGCGAAGCGGGCATGGGACATGCTGTCGCGTGCCTGTGAACGTTCCTTGGCCGAGAACCCCGACGAGCGGCCGCGCCTGCAGCATATCAACGCGACGGGTCTGCGATCCCTGATGGCACTCAAGGTCGTTACCGAAGCGGTCGAGAACAGTCACGACGATCCGCCCGGCAGCAAGACCGAACAGCGCGACTTCAAACGGATGTACGCGGACGCGACCGCCTTGTTGATGTCGCCAACCGGACCGGGCCCGGAGCGCGCTGAGGTCTTCGCTAAGGACGCGCAGGCGACCCGCGATGATCTGATTGGCGATACAGATCTACCGCGTATCGAGAAGTTTCATTGGGTCCGGCAGGTGGTCGGCCTGTCCCGTTTGGTCAGAAGCGCCGCGGCCATGCGCAAGGCCGCCGCGGCAATCGGCCAGCCGTGGCAGGAAGCGGTCCAAAGGCCCGCCGGTGGGGCGTCGTCGAAGCAGGATGCCGCGTCGATGGGATGGCGGCTCGCTATCCAGGGCGCGCTTGCCGCCGGCATCACCGTGGCCGTCGGCCTGATCTTTCAACTCGATCACGCCTATTGGGCGACCATGACGGTCTTTATCGTCTTGAGCGCCAGCCTGGGCGCCACCATCAAACGCACCATCGAGCGCGCCGTCGGGACAGCCGCCGGCGTGATGATCGCGATCGGCCTGCAACCCGCGATCGGCGACAGCATTACCGTTCAAATCGTCCTCGTTGGATTGGCGTCGATCCCCATCTTCGTACTGATCGAGCGGCACTACATGATTACCGCCGGCCTTATCGGTTTCGTGGTCGTCCTGGCGCTGCACCTGATCGAGGGCGTCGGCCTTGCCGGCATGGAAGCCCGACTCTATCAGACCGCGATGGGCGCCACGCTGGCGGTGCTCGCCTCGTGGCTGGTGTTTCCGATCCACGCCAAAGACCATGTGCGGCCGGTCGTGAAAAAGCTGCTGGCGGATTGTGACGCGGCCGTCGCCTCGGTAAAGGCCGGCGACGAGGTCGCCAAGGTCAGTTTGGCGCAGCTCAACGGCGACAGTCAGGCACTCTCCGGTGAGCTGATCGGCCTAAACTCAGAGCGGTTCATCCTGCGCCATCACAGTCTGGACAGCTATCAACTGCAGGCCCACGCCGACTCGGTCGTCGGTTATGCGTCGCTCTTTATTGGTTCGGTGCGCGCGCTGCAGAGTTTCACTCTGCCCGAGCGCATCCGGGATCTTGAAGACAAACTGGCGGAACAGGTTCGCAACCAGCTTCGCACCGATATCGACAGCAATCAGAACATCGAGCAGGTCGACGAGCTTTTGAGGTCGTGGCAGACAACGGTACCGTTGGATGGATCGGTGCCCGCGCGCGAGGCCGTTCTGGTCGTCGAGGAATACTACTATGCGCGCAAGCTGATTGAGACGACGGCGGGCTTGCGCCGTGCGATAGCCGGGTTGCGTGTGTAGCTGCCGAGGAGAGGATGAGTGGCGGTTAGCGAACCAATGACGTTCGTTCTGGTGCACGGCGCTTGGCATGGCGGCTGGTGCTGGAGCCGCGTAGCCGGCATCCTGCGCACGCGCGGCCATCGCGTCACGACGCCGACCCAGACGGGTCTTGGCGAACGCAGTCATCTTCTGTCACGCGACGTCACCATGGACGTCTTCGTCGACGACGTGGTCAACCATCTGGTCTGGAACGACCTGCTTGATGTCGTGCTGGTCCCCCACAGCTTCGGCGGCTGTTCCGTCACGGGCGCCGCCGACCGGGTGCCCGAGCGGATCGCTACGCTGATCTATCTGGACGCCGCCATCATGGAAGACGGCGAGACCTGGTTCTCGTTGCTGCCGCCCGACATGGCCGAAGACCGGCGCCAGCTTGCCGAAACGTCCAGCGGCGGCGTCAGCCTGCCGGTCGGGCCTTTGGAAGGCCTGGGCGTAACGAAGCCGGACGATGTGGCGTTTGTGGAGCCACGTCTGACACCCCATCCGTTCGCCACGTTCACGACGCCGGTCAATCTCGACCATCCGGTCGGCAACGGTCTGCCGGCCCACTACATCACCTGCACCGATCCGGCCTATCCGCCGGCGCGTGGCGCCCTAGAGCGCGCGCAAGAGCGCGGCTGGCCGGTCCACGAACTCAACACCGGCCACGACGCCATGGTGATCGCGCCCGAGGCGACGGCCGATCTGCTGGAGGCGATTGCGCGCGGTGAACGCGGTGCATGACGTCTAGAGCAGATTCACACACTCCATCTGTATCGCAAGCGAGTCAGATAAAGTGCGATCTGCTCTCGGCGCATTCCCGCCATGGTTTGTGGGCTCGCCAACGACGATTCGCTAGTGTGCAAAATGCGGGTCTGTTGACAAAGTCACCAATGGACCAACGTAGCAATCAACGATGCATGCATTCGAGGGGGAGGGTGACATGGCGAGTGATGCTGACATTGTACAACGTGGATGGGAAGCGGTTGCGCGGGGCGACTGGGATACGCTGATCGCGGACTACACCGAGGACATGATCTTTGTGATGCCCGGTCAGAACGATGTGCTTGAAGGCACGGCGGCGTTTCGAAGCGCACTGGAGAACCTGGGCGCCGTGCTGCCGCCGGGCTTCAACATCACGTCAATCCGTCAGATCGGCGATGCCGGAGAGGTCGTCTCGATCATGGAGTGGACGAGTGAGAAGGTGCCGGATGGCAGCCAACTCGCGGTTCTGTTCAAGCTCAAAGACAGTCTCGTCTTCGAAGAACGCTGGTTCATCGACACCGAGCAATGGAAGGCCGCGTTCTAAAGGGGCCGTGGTTAGGTGAAGCGTTGATACGGTTCCACCCAACCACATGCCTCCGTTCTGGGTAGCCAGCGAAACGGCAGCGGAAAAGCATGGCGGCGCTCTAGTGAATCTGACGGTTCGCCGCCTCATCATCTGTCGTGTCGGAAGTGTTCTCGTCGCCTGACTGTTGCAGCAGATCCGCGACGTCCGGATGATCGTGACGTATCGCATCGTCGAGCGGAGTGTTGCCCCAGCGGTCGATGGGATTCCTGGCGACGGCCTGCACCAGCAGATAGGTCACCGCTTCGACATGACCCTCGGCGGCCGCCAGGTGCAGCGGTGTGCGCCCGTCATAGTCTGCGCGGTCTAGCGGATAGCCGCAGGCGACCAGGCGTTTCAACTCATCGACATCGTCGCGACTGGCCGCCTGGATCGCGCTGAAGGTAGCGTTTGACTCCGCCGTCTGACGGCGGCGGCGCGGATCGAGCTTCCGCGAGTCGACCATGCCGTCGTAGTTGTGAAAGTTGAACGTCTCGACCAGGCGCTTGAAGAACTCGACGCCGCGCACGCTGTTGCCCAGCTCGTCGATACGTGGCGACCACACGGCGATGCCCATCACTTGAGGAACGACGGCAAAGATGGCGCCGCAGACACCAGACTTCGCCGGCATGCCGATACGAAACGCGAACTCGCCCGAATAGTCGTAAAGCCCGCAGGAGTACATCATCGACAGGCAGTTCTTGACGGTGTCGTCCTTGAACACGCGCTCACCCGTCGGGGGACAAACGCCGCCATTGGCAAAGGTCGCGGCGATCGTCGCCATGTTCTCTGCCGTGATCTGGATGGAACAGGCAGCGAAGTATAGGTCAAGCGTTCGGAAGATGTCGGTTCCTTCGGGAAAGGCGCCGCGCTCACGCATGTAGTGGGCAAGTGCGAAATTCCGGTCGGCCGTGTCACGCTCTGAGTGGTAGATGGCGTTGTCAAAGCCAGGCCGGCGGCCACCCGCCAATGTTTCGATAAGACTGGACAAGTGTTCGAACCGGTCCGCCATGGCGCCTTCAGGCTGCAGCAAGCTGGAACACATGATGGCGCCGGCGTTGATCATGGGGTTGTGGGGCCGACCCTGCTTGTCGAGCGTCAGCTCATTGAACGACTGGCCGCTTGGTTCGCGTCCGACATGAGCATGGACACGATCGGCACCATGGCATTCAAGCGCGGCGCTGTAGAGGATCGGCTTGCAGCTCGACTGGAACGAGAACGGGACCGTGGCATCGCCCAGGATCAGCCGTTGGCCGTCTGTCGTGCAGACAGCGACACCGAACTGGTCAGGCGCGACGCGGGCAAGCTGGGGAATGTAGCTGGCGACGCTGCCTGACCGGTTATCCTTCGTCTTGTCAAAGATGTCGCGCACCTGGTCGGCGAATTTCGAGAACTGGGGGATGACCAGTTCTTCCTTGACGGTGCGTTCCAGCAGCGACTGACCGGCGGTCACCAGCGCATCGAAGCTGATGCTGTCGATGGCGCCGTGGTTGCCGTCGCTGTGGCGTTGGAGTTCCCGCGTCAGGGCGTCGAGCCGCGGATCGTTGGCATCGAGACCGGCGCCTTCCAGGCGTGCCAGGATATCGCGCACCGCGACAACACCCTGTCCGGACTGATCGAGCGCGCGAAACACCGCGTTGTTGTCTTTGCCGTGCATGTCTGAGACTCCCGAGTTGAGGGGCCGGACACAGCGTCCGGCCCCTCGTCGATGACAAAGAAGATCTTCAGGCCGCGATCGAAACGGGCCCATCTGCAAGTTCGAGTTCAGCGTCGTAGACACCGCACACCGAGGCTACCAGGCATGCCGCAACCCGGTAGGGATCGGCGTTGGCGCCTGGTCGGCGGTCCTCGAAGTAGCCGTAGCCCTTCAGGGCCACGGGCTGGGGAATGCGGATCGACGCGCCACGATGGGCGACACCGGACTTGAACGTGTTGATGTCGCAGGTCTCATGCAGGCCGGTCAGGCGCGCATGCAATCCCTCGCCATAGTGTGGGATGTGGTGTTCGTGGCGATGGGACAACGCGTCGATGGCCGCATGGATGGCGTCCAGACCCTTAGCGGGATCGCGGGTCTCGGCGGTCGAGAAGTTGGTGTGCAGACCCGCGCCATTCCAGTCGCCGTCGATCGGCTTGTTGTCGAACGACACCTTCAATTCGAACCGCTCGCCCAGGCGTTGCAGCAGAAAACGCGCCAGCCACAGATGGTCGGCGATCTTCAGCGCATCGCCGCTCTCGCCATCGATGCCGCGATAGCCGATCTGGAACTCCCATTGACCGGGCATGACTTCCGCGTTGATGCCGTAGAACATCAAACCGGCTTCGGTGCATGCGCCGGCGTGGGCCTCGACCAGATCGCGCCCGAAAGCACGATCGGCGCCGTTGCCGCAATAGTAGGGGCCCTGTGGGCCGGGGAAGCCGTTCGCCGGGAAGCCGAGCGGACGGCCGTCATGATAGATCGTGTATTCCTGTTCGAATCCGGCCCAGGCATCGACCTCGGAACCAGCGGCGTCCAGCACACGACACAAGGTCGCGCGATGGTTAGACTCATGGGGCGTGCCGTCGGGGTTCAGAACCTCGCACAGCACCAGATAGGCGTTGTCACCGCGCAGCGGGTCGCGCGCCACACGGACCGGTGACAACAGGCAGTCGGAATCGTCTCCGTCGGCCTGTTGCGTCGACGAGCCATCAAAGCTCCATTCAGGGAAATCGGACGGTTCGGGGTTTTCGGGAACCGCGACAACACGGGCTTTAGAGCGGGACGACTGGGTGGGCCAGTCGCCGTCTAGCCAGATATACTCGGCAAAACTCAGCGTGCTCATTTCTCTCTTCCTTCCTAATACCGCAGTAGCTGTTGCTGTTTATTGAACCGGCGCGTGACGCTCTGGTCATTCAAACGCCAAGCCGTTCACAGGTCGCCTGATCGCCGGGGAGGGGGCCACGTGTCTGTTGTGCGACACGTGTGATCACGGGGCGAACACGAACCGTTGAACGGCGCTGACGTAGATTGGAGCGCCGTGTTTCCACTTCGTTGCGTCGAGACGCAAAGAACGTTTCAGTTCTGTATGGTGAGGAGCCGGGCCAGCAGGCAGAGACACGGGGCCCGACGGCCTGACACCCGCCGCTTTGGCGCGGTGGTGCCAGGCGCGTACGCGCCAATCAGGGCGTCCGACCCGTCAGGAAGGCGATCTCAGTAGATCGTCTTTTTCATATGCTCGGGATAGTTCCGGTCATAGGCCTCGGCGTCAAAGTCGCCGTCAGCGAAGACCTTGTTCATCGTGCCCGCCGACGGCAGGGCCGAGCGCGGCAGTTGCGCGTCGGGGTCCCACAGACGCGAGCGATGCAGCGCCTTCTGGCACTGGTAGTAGACGCGGTTGATGGTGACCACGATGACGCTACGCGGCGCTTTTTCGTTCATCGCGAAGCTGTCGTTGAGCGCCTCGTCGACGACGATCTCCGCGTGCCCGTTGATGCGCAGGGTCTCGCCGATGCCGGGGATCAAGAACAGCAGTGAGATGCGCGGATCCGCGACCAGGTTACGCAGGGTATCCAGCCGGTTGTTGCCGCGCCGGTCCGGGATCATCAGCGTCTTGTCGTCGGCGATGCGCACGAAACCGGCGGGGTCGCCGCGCGGTGAACAGTCAAGGCCACCGGGGCCGCTTGTCGCGACGGCGACGAACGGCGACTTTTCGACGAACTGACGATAGTGCTCGTTGAGGTGATCGAGCTCCTTGATCAGCGAGCGCGGCACGGGCGCGTCATAGTGCGCTTCCAGATCCTCGATCGACGTGATGCGTCGCGGCGACGGTGGTGTCAGGGCCGGTTCACTCATGACCTTCTTCCCTCTTTCCTGGTGTCGGATGACGTCAGTATCCGCGCACCGGATGACAGATGTTTTCGAGCGGCTCACCGGCGCGCCACCGGTCGAGGTTATCGAGAAACACCTGGGTCGAGCGGCGGTCATACTCCTCATAGGTCAGCATGCCGCCGATATGGGGTGTGATATAGAGGTTGGGTTGATCCCACAAGGGGCTCGAGGCTGGCAGCGGTTCCTCAGCGAAGACATCGACGGAGGCCGCGCGCAGGCGGCCGGTGTTGAGCGCCTCGACCATGGCGTCCTCGTCGACGACGTGGCCGCGCGCCATGTTGTGGATGATGGCGCCCGGTTTCAGCGCGGCAAATGCCTCAGCGCCGATCAGCCCGCGCGTGGCATCGGTCAGCGGTGTCACGACGATGACATAATCGCTCTTCGCCAGCACCTCGTTCATGCGGTCGGGACTGACCACCTCGGCGACGCCGTCCATCGGTTCAGGCCTGGCGCGCACGCCGTAAACGGTCATGCCCAGTTGCGCGCCGACGCGCGCGCACGCGCGGCCGATGCGTCCCAGACCGACAACGGTCAAGGTGCCGCCGACAGAGTTCAGGTTGTCCAGCTCGCGCCATTCATGGCGCTGCTGCTGTTCGTGATAGGCGAAGAAGTTGCAGTTGATCGCGAACAGGCGCGCGAAGGCGAACTGTGCCATGCCGTCATCCTGGACGCCGCCGGCATTGGAGACCGTCACCGCATCCGTGTTCCAGGGCACCAGGTGGTTGATGCCCGCACCGGAAACATGGACCCAGGTTAAGCCGTCCTGGCTGAACAGCGCCTCACGCGGATAGTCCTCACGCATGAAGACCTCGCTGTAGACGATGTTCGGCTGAAAGGACGCTATGCCGGCGGCCAGTCCATCGTAGTCGTTGACGATCGCGGTTTCCGTTCCCGGCAGATGCGCTTCAATCTGCGCGCCGATCCGTGTCGAAGAATCCTCACTGCAATGGAGCAGGATTCGCGGTGTGCGTGTCATTGCGCGGTGGTGCCTCCATCAACGCTGAGCGCCGTGCCGGTGATGAAGCGCGCGGCATCGGATGCCAGAAACAAGACGGCGGCGGCAACGTCCTCCGGTTCGCCGATGCGGCCCATGGGTATCGCCTCGGCAAAGGCGGCGCGCGCTTCGGCGACGTCCTTGCCGTGGGCTTTCGCGGTTTCGTCGATCATCGGCGTGTCGATCTCCGCCGGGCAGACGACGTTGACACGGATGTTCTCGCGCGCGTGGTCCAACGCCATGGATTTCGATAGCATCAGGACACCGCCCTTCGACGCACAATAGGCAACGGCCTGCTTGCCGGCCACCAGCGACCAGTCGGATCCGATATTGACGATGGCGCCGCCGGTGCCCTGGCGGCGCATCTGGCGCACACCGGCGCGGCAGAAATAGAAGACCGCGTCGAGGTTCGTCGCCATGACGTCGAGCCATTGTTCGTCCGTGGTTTGCGGCGCATCGAGGCCAACATCGATGCCGGCGTTGTTGACCAGGATGTCTAAACTGCCAAACCGTTCGACCGTTTGGCTGACCAGCTGGCTGGCAAAGGACGAGTCGGTGACGTTGCCGGCCAGGAAACCGGCGTCCTCGCCGCACTCCGCCAAAACGTCCTGACCGCGCGACTCGTTGCGCCCGGTCAGCATGACCTTGGCACCGGACTTGGCGAAGGCACGCGCGGTCGCGCGTCCGATGCCCGATGTCGCCCCGGTGACGAGCGCTGTCTTACCGTGAAACATGAGTGCCGCCCCTTATGTCGCCGTCGCGCCGCCGTCGACCAGGAGGCCGGCACCGGTCACGAAACTGGCCTTGTCGGAGGCGAGGTAAAGAACGGCATCGGCCACTTCCTCGGGCTCGCCGATTCGGCCCATGGGAATGCCCTCGCCACCTTCGGCGAAATAGGTTTCGGGGTCGCTGCCCATTTGGCGCGCCTCGCTCGCCAGCATGGGTGTTCTGACCATGTCGGGACAGACGGCGTTGATCCGCAGGCCCTCGCGCGCATGGTCCAGCGCCATTGCGCGGGTCATCTGCATGACGGCGGCCTTGCTGGCGCAATAGGCGGGCATGGCGCTGGCGCCGATAAAGGCGGCGTCGGAGGAAACATTGACGATGGCGCCACCACCTTGTTCGCGCATGGCGATGATCGCAGCGCGGCATAGATAGAAGACGGCGTTTACGTTGACATCCATGGTGGTCCGCCACTCTTCGTCGGTCATGTCGGCGACTGTCCGGCGATAGATCGTGCCGGCGTTGTTGACGAGAACGTCGAGCCGGCCGTGACGCGCGACGGTGTCGCCGACCAAGCGGTCGGCGAACGCGCGATCGGAAATGTCGCCCGCGGTAAACGCACCGCGTGTTTCGCTGGCCAGCGCGCAACCGCGTTCGGTATTGCGCCCGGTCAACATCAAGCGTGCGCCGGCGTTGGCAAACGCACGCGCGGTCGCTTCGCCGATGCCCGATGTCGCGCCGGTGATCAACACGACCTTGTCGTTAAACTCCACACTGTCCCCCAAACGATCGAACCCGGCGGTGAACCTAAACCACTCGTTCGATAATCGGAAGGCGGTTGCGTGTTGCATCGGCGAGTAGCCGAGCGCAAAGACACATCTTTGTGGTTGCGTGCACCGGCCACGTTGCCGGGCGGATTCGAACTCTTGCAGCCATAAAGACATCACGTCGCCCTTTGTCCGCGGGCATTGAGTAAAGAAGTTCAGAAGTCACGCTCGCTCTCCAGCTGGGGAGAGGGGAGGAACGGAGCGTTTCCTCCCTGCCAATGAGCAATGGTTGACATCGCCGCGCGTGGTTGCGTTTGTTGTTCTTTTCGGGCATGCCGGTAGAGCCGCCGAGCCGGGACTTTTCTGAAGGAAAGAAGGGACGAGCCATGAACACGCCGCCTTATGCCGGTGATCTGGTGCCGCCTGATGCTTGGACGCTGCTGGACGAAAATGAAAACGCTGTTCTGATCGACGTCAGAACCGAGGCCGAGTGGCGCTATGTCGGCGTGCCCGACCTGACGCCGATCGGCAAACACGTGCTGTTGGTTGAGCTGCTGCGTTATCCCGACGGCGCACCCAACCAGGCGTTTGTCGACGACCTGAAGGCCCAAGGGCTGGAAGCCGGTCAGCCGCTGCTGTTCATCTGCCGCTCGGGCGCGCGTTCGCGCAACGCGGCGATGGCGATGACCGCGGCCGGTTTCGGCCCCTGCTACAACGTCGCCGAGGGCTTCGAAGGCGACAAGGACGCCGAAGGCCATCGCGGCCGTGTCGGTGGCTGGAAGCTCGCCGGTCTGCCCTGGCGCCAGGAATAGCCAGACGCCATGATTTCGCCTGACTTTCGTTCCTTATCAGCAGGTTAGATGGCCTTCCGTGGGACTTGAAACCGGTCCGATCGGCCCCATATCAAGAGCGTGTCCGGCGTTCGCCGCGTTGCGGGAACGCCATTTGCGGACACTTCACCGGCCCAGCCCAGATGGGTGGGCCACTTGGAACTACATGTTGCTCATAGGAGGATATGTGGCAATGACCCGTTATGATTTCTCTCCCCTTTTCCGTTCGACGGTCGGCTTCGACCGCATGATGAACCTGCTTGATTCGACGACCGGTGTCGCCGATCAGACCGGTTATCCGCCCTACAACATCGAGAAGCTGGACGCCGACACCTATCAGATCACGATGGCTGTCGCCGGTTTCAGTGAGGACGATGTCGAGATCGAGGCGCGTGAGGACACCCTTCACGTCAGCGGCCGGATCTCCGAAGACAAGACCGGAGACGACCGCAACTTCCTCTATCGCGGTATTGCCGGGCGCAGCTTCAAGCGCACCTTCCAGCTCGCCGACCACGTCAAGGTCGTGAGCGCACGGTTGGTCAACGGCCTGCTCCACATCGATCTGAAGCGCGAAATTCCTGAAGAGAAAAAGCCGCGCAAGATCGCGATCCAGTCTGGCGAGAAGGTCGCCGGCAAGCTGATCGACGAGAGCGACAAGAAGGCCGCTTAACAATCGTTGAATGGTCTAAGGAGAGCGTCGGGCTTTTGGCCCGGCGCTCTTTCGTTTTCCGGAGTAGCCGATCAGTCTCGTTCCACGACATCGGCGCCGTTTACAGGCGGTTGCGCGAACCCCTTTTCTCGATCTGGATCACGTTGATGTTCTCCCCCTAGCGGAAAACGGACAACGGCCTATTCAGGTTCGATCTCCTCGATGACTTCGTCCTTGGCTGTGACAAGGACGGGGCGAAGCATGAAGGCAACGGCGACGCCAATCACCGACAAGACGGCACAAAAGGCCATCAGACCTCCGAAACCGGTGACAAATGCCTGGTCCACGATCGTTCTCATCGTTGACGCCGCGGCAGGCGCCGCCTTGGCGAGCTCGGCGGCGGCGGCATCGGTGCCGGCAAGCAGGCCTTTGATCTCACGAATACTGGCGGCAGAAAGGGACCCGCCGGCCTTGGCGATCAGCGCCGAAAGTTCATCGTTCTCCAGGGCCTTGAAGAGAGCGGTGGCGACCGCGACGCCAACCGCCGTGCCAGCGATCCGCACGCAGCCAAGCGTGCCGGAGGCCGCGCCGCCCTTCTGTTCGGGCACGGATGCCATGGCGATCGAGGCAGCTGTCGTATAGGCGAGCGCCTGGCCGGCACCGCCCAGCGCGAGCGCCGCGACGATCACGGCGATACCGGTTTCCGTGTCGCAGAAGAAGAGAATGAGAAAGCTGGCGGCATTCAGCGCCATGCCGATGATCACGGTGTGCCGGGGACCCAGCGTCTCCATGATCTTGGCGTTCAGCAACGATACAACCGCCAGCATCACGGAGTACCCGAGAAAGATAAGGCCGGCGGTAAGCGGTGAGAGACGGAGCACATGCTGCAGGTAGAGCGCCAGAAACAGCATCAGCGCGCCCAGCGTGAAGTTGATCAAAAAACCGATCAGCGACGCGCAGACAAAGTCCCGGCCGGAGAAGAGCTGGAAATCAATGAGGGGAAACCGAACCTTCCGCTCGACAATGACAAAGGCCGCCAAGACCACCACCGCCACGACCAGCGTGATCCAGACGGCAAGGTCTTGCCAGCCCAGGCTGTTGGAAAGCTCCAATCCCAAGACGAGAAGCACCATGCCGGCGATCGTCAGTGTACAGCCCATCCAATCGATGATCCGTGGTGCGTCTTCGTCCCGCGACTCGCGAACGACCAGCAGGATCAAAAACAGCGCGGCGACACCGAACGGAATGTTGATGAAGAAGAACCAGCGCCAGGACAGTTCGTCGGTCAACAGGCCGCCGACAAAGGGACCGACCGCCGAACCCACCGTGCCGATGCCGGCCCAAAAGCTGACGGCGACATGACGCTTGTCGCTGGGAAATGCATTCGTGGCAATGGAGAGAGAATTGCTGAACAGAAAACCCGCCGCCGCGCCCTGAATTGCGCGCCCAACGATGAGCCACACGGCTGACGGCGCGAGGCCGCACAGGATTGAACTTGCGGTGAAGGTAAGGAGCCCGGCCAACAGCATTCTGCGTCGACCAAGCAAATCACCAAGGCGTCCACCGACGACCAGTGTGCCGACCAGGCCCAGCATGAAGGCATTGATGACCCAGGCGAGGGTCGACGTGCTGGTGCCCAGTTCGCGTCCAATCGAGGGTAGTGCTACCGAAACGCCGAAAAAGTCGATCGTCAGCACGACGACGCACAGAGCCATCGCGCTGGCGACCCACCAGTAGCGATTGTCTTCGGTAACGATACCCATTGATTCTTCCCCCTGCGCAGCCCAACGGTTGGGATCGGCGCCGCTTGGCGGCGCGGCACTTGGTGCCAGGGCGACCTATCGGCTAGCATCAGGTGGCTGTGCACCGAGCCGCTCTGAACAGCACGCGATCACGTGGTCAGACAGGTAAACGGTATACAACAGGTCGCCGGCTCGACCAAGGTCACCACCTCGTCGTCATGGGCTCCCAGCCCGGCGCTCTTTTGTTTTCTGGCGCAGCTTGATAGATTCCTCACCATGAAGAAACACGCTACGACAGCGTCGACGCAGCGCACTGAAAAGGGCCTTGGCCGGCGCGGATTTTTGGTATTTCTGATGAGCGCGCCGCTGGCGACATGCGTCGCCATCGAACGGCAACCGGTGAAGCCGACATGTGGACGCGGCCGCTCGCCAGATGACTGCTACGAGTTCAATCCGCTGCGCGTTGAACGCCTTAATCGGAACTACCAGGTCACGGCGCCTTAGTCGTCGACCGCATCCGGTTTGTTTGGGCGCGCCACGAAGGCTGCCGCCAAGCCGATGATCGACACGGCGACGCACATGATCATGACGCCACCGAATCCAGCCATCAGGGCCTGATCGACGATCATCGGCATCTCATCGGCGGCCGCCGGTACATCGTGGGCGAGCTTGGTGGCCGACTGGTCGGAGCCGGCCACCAACACGTGAATGTCCCGCACCTCCGCGCGCGACAGGTCGCCGCCGGCCTTGCCGATCAGCGATACCATAGCGCCGGTCTCAAGAAACTTGAAAAGCGCGGTCGAGATAGCGACACCGATCGTGACCGCGACCATTCTGACCATGCTGACAATACCGGACGCCGCCCCGGTTTTTTGTTCGGACACGGAGCCCACCGCCAGGGATGTCGATGTCGTATAGGCTAGCGCCTGGCCGGCGCCGCCCAGGACGAGCGCGCCGACGATGACGGCAACACCGGTTGTCATCTCCGAGAAGACGAGGATCAGGAAGCTCAGACCGTTCAGCAGCATACCGGCCGCCATGGTCTGGCGCGCGCCCAACCGGTTCAAGACGAACGCATTGGATGACGCGGTAATCGCCAGCATGACCGAATAGCCCAGAAACACGAGCCCAGCGCCTATGGGCGAAAGGTTCAGAACATGCTGCAGGTAAAGCGCCAGAAACAGCATGAGCGAACCAAGCGAAAGGTTGATCAGGAAGCCGACGCTGGCGCAGCTACCGAAATCGCGGCTCTTGAACAGCTGGAAGTCGATCAGCGGGAACGCGACCCTGTTTTCGATCATGAGGAAGGCGATCAGGAGGGTCACACCGATGGCCAGAGACAGCCAGACCGCCCAGGCCGTCCAGCCGACATTGCCGGCGAGCTGCAGCCCCAGCACCACGCAGGCGAGTCCGCCAATCGACGTGGCGCAACCCAACCAGTCGATCTTCGGCGGCGATTCCTCGTCACGTGACTCGCGTATCAGCAGCAGCAAAAAGGCCAGGGTGGCGATGCAGAACGGCGCGTTCAGGAAAAAGAACCAGCGCCATGACACCAATTCGGTCAGCAGGCCACCGACGAACGGACCGATCGCCGAGCCGACGGCACCGATGCCAACCCAAAAGCTAACGCCGACATTCCGCTGGTCACTGGGAAACGCATTGGTGACGATGGAGAGCGTGTTGGTGAAGATGAACCCGGCGGCCGCACCCTGGACAGCGCGCGCGCCGACAAGCACGGCACCGGTCGGTGCGAGGCCGCAGACGACGGACGCTACGACAAAGACCGTGACGCCGGCGAACAGCATCTTTCGCCGGCCGAGCAAATCGCCAAGCCGGCCGCCGACGATCAGCATGCTTGCCAAACCCAGCATGTAAGCGTTGATGATCCAGGCCAGGGTCACCGTGCCGATCTTGAGGTCGCGTCCAATAGCGGGCAGGGCAACGGACACGCCGAAATAGTCGAGGGTCAGCACCACGAGAGGCAGCGCCATGGCGCCTGCGACCCACCAGCGGCGGTTGTCGTCCGTTATGATCGTCATCGCACCGGTACCCACGACATCTCAGTGGCAAGGATCGGCGCTGCTAGGCGACGCTGAAAGGCCGGCGAACAGCCGCCCCGACCGTCAAGCCACACACGATAAGTCGCTCGCCCGATCAGCGCCATCACCTCAGCTCTTTTCGCCAGCCGGAGGTCGCGACCGGGCCAGGAAGGCGACCATTAAACCAACCACCGATGCAGCAACGCAAAGAAACATCGCGCCGCCGAAGCCCGCCATCAAAGCCTGATTGACGATGTCCGACATCTTGCCCGCGGCTGCCGGTACGTCATGGGCCAGCTTAGCGGCGGCCTGATCGGAACCGGCCACCAAGACGTGAATGTCGCGGGCCTCCGCGCGCGTCAGACGACCACCGGCCTTGCCGATATGCGATACCAGCTCTCCGTTTTCGATCGCCTTGAAGACCGCTGTCGAAACGGCCACGCCAACCGTCGTGGCGGAAATCCTGATCATGCCAACAGCGCCGGATGCGGCGCCGGATTTCTGCTCGGACACGGACGCCATGGCCAGCGATGTCGCGGTCGTGTAGGCGAACGATTGGCCGGCGCCACCCAAGACGAGAGCCGCGACGATGATGACCAGACCGGTTGTCGGCTCCGCGAACGCAAGGACCAGAAAGCTGGCGGCATTCAACAGCATGCCCGTGGCCATCGTCCGCCGTGCGCCCCAGCGGTTCATGAAATACGCATTGGACGTCGATATCACCGCCATCATGCCGGAGTACCCAAGAAACACCAGGCCAGCGGAAAGCGGCGAGAGCTTCAAAACGTGCTGAAGGTAGAGCGCCAGATACAACATCAACGCGCCCAGCGTGAAGTTGATCACGAAGCCGACGGACGCGCTGCTGCCGAAGTTACGGTTTCGGAACAACTGGAAGTCGATCAAGGGGAACCTGGTCTTGGTCTCGAACACGATGAAGGCAGCCGAAACGGCGAGACCGACAACAAGGCATGCCCAAACGGTCAATGACGACCAGCCGAGATTGCCGGCCAGTTGCAGTCCCATGACGATGAGGACGAGGCCGGCGACCGAAAGCGCGCAGCCGAACCAGTCGATCTTTGGCGGTGCCTCTTCATCGCGGGATTCCTTGACCAACAGGAACGTCATGATGACGGCGACCGCGCCGATGGGCACGTTCAAAAGGAAAAACCAGCGCCATGACAGTTCTTCGGTCAACAAGCCGCCGACAAACGGTCCGACCGCCGAACCGACGGCACCGATGCCAATCCACAAACTGATACCGAGATGGCGTTGTTCGCTGGGGAAGGCGTTCGCCACCACAGAAAGTGAGTTGGCGTAGACAAAACCGCCCGCGACGCCCTGGATCCCACGCGCCGCGATCAGCCAGGATCCGGATGGCGCAAGGCCGGACAGTATGGAAGAGGCGACGAAGAGCACGACGCCGGCAAGCAGCAACTTGCGCCGGCCCAGAAGATCGCCAAGCCGGCCGCCGACGATCAGCATGCTGGCGAAGCCCAGCATGAACGCATTGATAACCCAGGCAAGCGTGACGGTGCCGGTGTTGAGATCGCGACCGATCGAGGGAAGGGCGACGGTGACACCAAACACGTCGATGGTCAGCGTGATGAGCGGAAGCCCCATGGTGCCCGCGACCCACCAACGCCGGTTGTCATCGGTTATCATCGCCACCGCGCTGGCGCTCCCAACGCGTCAGCGATAGAGATCAGCGCGACTGGGCGGCACGGCGGCCGGGCCCTTTGCCGACTTACCCGCAAGCGTCTGATAGATACGCGCCGAGCCGCGTTGGAACGCCAGGGAACAGCCGCCAAGATAGGCGACCCAAATGCGGTAGGTCTCCGGTCCGACCAGCGCCTCCGCCTCTTCGCGCCGGGCGGTCAGCCGCTCGCACCAGATCCGCGTCGTCTTTTGGTAATGTTCGCGCCAGCCCTCGACATCGTGGACCTCGAAACCGTGCTGCTCCATCGCCGCGATCGTGTGGCCGATATCGTCGAGTTCGCCACCGGGGAAAATGTACTTCTGCAGTGCCTGTTGTTCGGGGCGCTTGGAAAAGCGCTTCTTACGTTTCTTGGCGCCACGTGAGATCGCGTGGTTGAGGAACAGTCCGCCTTCGGCGAGCAGGGTCTGCACCTTGGAAAAGTAGGCGGGAATGTTGTCGAGGCCAATGTGTTCATACATGCCGATGGACGCGATCTTATCGAACTGGCCATCAAGGTTCTGATAGTCCTTAAGTTCCAGCGTGATGCGGTCGCTGAGACCCAGCTCATCGACACGCTCTTGCGCCAAGGCCAGTTGCTCTTCCGACAAGGTGACGCCATGGCCGGTGATGCCGTAGTTCTGTGCGGCGTGAAGCAATAGGCCGCCCCAGCCGCAGCCGATATCGAGCAGACGGTCACCCGGCTTCAGGCGAAGTTTACGGCAGGTAGTGTCGAGCTTGGCTTCCTGAGCGTCATCCAGTCCGGTTTCCCATGTCGGGTACCAGGCGCAGGAGTACTGCATCCGGGGGTCCAGAAAGAGACGGTAGAAGTCGTTGCCGACGTCATAGTGGAACTGGATGAAGCGCCGGTTGTCGTCGCTGGCGCGCTCCGCGCCTTCCGCGTCGTCGCCGAACTGCCGGCTGGCGTCAGGGTGATCACCCTTGGCGATCAACAGCGGCCACAGCGCGGTCACGAGCGCGCGTTTGTTGACGGTCTTGAGCCGCCGCCGCGCCGCCTTGTCGACCGCGAACGGTCCGGCGATATCAATCAGCGTGCCGCCCTCGATATCCAGACGACCGTGGGCATAGTGACGGATCAGCCGGTCAAGGCTGGGCCGGCGCAGCACCGACGGCAGCACGCCCGGCGTGTTGATCTGAATGGCAAGGCCAGGCACTACCGTGGTCCCCAGCGGCTCCAGCGATCCATCCCACAAGCGGATCGAAAAGTGCGCGTCGACCCGCTCGCGCAGCAGGGCGATCGCGCGCCGCGCCGCCCGGAGCCGCCGTTCATCGCCCACCCGAAGTTAGCCAGCGCGTCGCGCGAAGGCGGTCAACAGACCGGCGCCGATCAGAAACGAACCGCCGATCCGGTTGGCCAGGCGCAGCGTCGCGGGGCGCTGGAACCGCGCGCGCATGTTGCCGGCCAAGACCGCCCAGATGACGCCGTTGACCGCCGCCAGGAACAGGAACGTCGATTCCAAGACGACGAACTGCCAGAACACCGGCGCGGTGGGATCGATGAATTGGGGCACAAAGGCAATAAAGAAGACGATGCTCTTGGGGTTCAGCGCCGTCACGACGAAACTGTTCCAGAACATCCGCCGGCCCTCGCCATCGATGGCCGCGCCGACGGTCGCACCGGGATCGGCCCGGGCGCGCCACAGCTTGACGCCAAGCCAGATCAGGTAGCCGGCGCCGGCGAGTTTCAGGATCGTGAAAAGCTCAGCCGAGGCCGCCAGGACCGCGCCGGCACCCATCAACGAGATGGTCATGGCGACAAAGTCGCCCAGCGTCAGGCCCGGCACGGTCGCCCACGCGCTTTGCCGGCCCTTGCCGAGCGCATAGCTCACGACGATCAAGACCGTCGGCCCTGGTATCGCTAACAGCGCCGAACTGGCCACCACGAAGGCGATCCACAATTCCCACGACATCCTCTGAGTCCCCTCATCAACCCGCCGGGTACACTAAAAACAGGCATTCGCGACAATGACAAGCCTTGGCGCTGGCGCCACGGTGTTGGCACAGGCCGGTTGGTGGTTTATTGCTTGGCGCGGGGCGCTGCGAAAACGTGGAGGCGTGGCCGAGAAGGCCGTCGACCGTTGCCGATGGGCCCCGGGGCATTGGCGATGAATTGTCTGGGATCGAATCTTGGAAACCTGGTCTGAGTACACGCGGTTTACGGTCGGGCTGCTGGCCCTGGTCGATCCCTTCACGAGCATCCCCTTGTTCTTGGCGTTGACCGCGCATTTGACGAGCAACGGCCGGATCAAGGCGGCGCTGGCCGCGGCCGTCACCGTGACGATCACGCTGCTGCTGTTTCAATACACAGGCGAGAGTGTGGTCGAAGCGCTGGGTTCGTCGCTGCCATCGTTCCAGATCGCCGGCGGGATCGTGATCGCCATCGTCGGCCTGCAAATGCTGGCCATGACACCCATGCCGGAGGTCGACGTCGAGGACGAAGTCACCGGGCAATCCGGGACCCATATTGGCATTGTACCGATCGGCATACCGATGCTGGGCGGAGCCGGGGCGATCGCCAAGGTCATTGTCGAATCGCACGAGAGCGCCGGGATCGAGCATCAAGGCATCATCTCGCTCATCATTCTGGGCCTCGGCGTCACCGTCGCGATTGCCTACTGCGCGGCGGGGCCGATCGGGCGCGTGCTGGGCACGGCCGGCCTGTTGGTGATCAACCGGCTGGCCGGCATGATTGTCCTGGCCATTGCCGTCGAGATGGTCATCGAAGGCATCACCACGCACCCCGGCCTCTAGCCCTATAGACCGGACCGCTCAGTACGCCCCTTGACACGCGGGGCTTGCGGGATTACCTAGCAAATCACGTGGTGATTTGTGCCGACCGGCTTGCGGCCACGTTAAACAAAACGCTAAAGAGGTCGCGGTTTCCGAAACGAAAGCCCTGACCCCTCTGCCGGTTGGGGTTTTTTCAATTGGAGGCCGCGTCATGACCGACACGAATACCCCGACCTACCGTCCCCAGACCGAGCTTGTGCGCGGCGGTCTGGCGCGAAGCGCGTTCGCCGAGACGTCGGAAGCGCTCTATATGACGTCGGGTTACGTCTACGAGACTGCCGAAGCGGCCGAGGCCGCCTTCAAAGGCAATGATCCCCGCTATATCTACTCACGCTACGGCAACCCGACCGTCGGCATGTTCGAGGAACGCCTGCGCTTGTTGGAAGGCGCCGAAGCCTGCCGTGCCACGTCGAGCGGCATGGCCGCGGTGTTCGCGTCCCTGATGTGCCAGTTGAAAGCGGGCGATCGGGTGGTCGCGTCACGCGCCCTGTTCGGATCGTGCCACTATATCGTCACTGAAATTTTGCCGCGCTATGGCGTCGTCACGACCCTGGTTGACGGCACCGATCTGGACCAGTGGCGCGACGCCTTGAAGCCGGGCGCCAAGGCCGTGTTCCTGGAAACGCCGTCCAACCCAACTCTGGAGATTATCGATCTGCCGGCGGTCTGCGACCTCGCGCACGAGGCGGGCGCGGCCGTGGTGGTCGACAATGTCTTCGCCTCACCATTGCTGCAAAAGCCACTGGAACTGGGCGCCGATGTCGTTGTCTATTCGGCGACCAAACATATCGACGGGCAGGGCCGCTGCCTGGGCGGCGCCATCCTGGCCAGCGACGATTTTGTGAAGGACAACCTGGTGCCGTTCATGCGCCACACCGGTCCGTCGCTGAGCCCATTCAACGCGTGGCTCCTGTTAAAGGGATTGGAGACACTCGATCTCAGAGTAGCGCGCCATTGCCAGAACGCGTTTGACGTGGCGAGCCATCTGGAGACCCGCAACGGCATCATCCGCACGCTCTATCCGACGCTGGCCAGCCATCCGCAACGCGCGCTGGTGCAACAACAGATGTCGGACGGCGGCAGTGTCCTATCGTTCGAGCTGGATGGCGGCAAGGACCGTGCGTTCCGTTTCCTGAACGCGCTCAAGCTGATCGATATCTCGAACAATCTGGGTGACTCGAAGAGTCTCATCACCCATCCCGCGACCACAACACATCAGCGGCTGAGCCAGGAGGATCGCGATCATCTTGGCATCGGTGACGGTCTGGTGCGCCTGCATGTCGGTCTGGAAGACGCCGAAGACGTTAAGGACGACCTGACACGAGCACTCGCCGCTTAGAGCGGCGGGCTCGAGGTGAATTGAACGATACGGTTTCTTCCCCGCACGCTATGATCTGCACCAGGGGAGAACCGCCATGCGTCTATACATTTCCGCCGACATCGAAGGCATCGCCGGTGTCGTCACGCGCAGCCACACGTCGCCCGAAGGGTTCGAGTACGAGCGCGCGCGCGAATGGATGACCGGCGAGGTCGTCGCGGCGTGTGAAGCGGCCGAAGTCGCCGGCGTGGAGGAGATCGTTGTCAGCGATTCCCATGGCAGCGGCGAAAACCTGCTGCTGGAACGGCTGCCCAAGGGTACCCAGGTCATCCGTTCGTGGCCCCGGCCGCTGGCCATGATGCAGGGCCTGGAGACTGGTCCGTTCGCGGCCGCCATGCTGATCGGCTATCACGCCGGCTCGACCGATATGGGCGGCGTTCTCGCCCACACCATGACAGGCGGCATCCGCGAGATCAGGTTGAATGGCGAGGTCGCGTCGGAGACGGTGCTGAGCGCGGCCATCGCCGGGCACTTTGATGTGCCTGTCGTTCTGGCGACCGGCGATGACGTCTATTGCGCCCATGCGCGCGCCGTGTTCGGCGACATCGAGACGGCGGAGGTGAAGTGGGCGCATGGCACGCTGTCGGCACGGACCATGCGTCCGGAAGAGGCCCGCGATCTCGTCGGCCACAAAGCGGCGGCCGCCCTGGAACGGCTCCGCGACTTCAAGCCGCGCGGCGTGACGGCGCCGGTCACCATGGAGATCGACTTCAAGAACCGCATGCAGCCCGAACTGCTGGACTATCTGCCGAATGTCGAGCGACCGGCTGCCTATACGGTGCGCTTTGTCGCCGACGACATGCTGGAAGCATCCAAGTTCCTGGAGTTCGTCACCATGTACGACGCCGACGCTTAGTCGGTCCTCGCTCGCGCTGATTCGGCACCGGCCCACGCCCAGCCCGGCCATCCCGAGGATGCTGCCATGGGTGGCCTCGGCGAAAACGCCTCTCGGCGTTTTGCCCCGGAGGCGGGGGCCTGGGCCGGTGTTGCCAGCTAGCTCGGAAACACCTAGTCGGTTTTCGTGGAGACGTCCGGTTTCCGGCGGAACTGATTCCTGATCCACCACACGACCGCCGTTGCGATGGGACCGGCGATGAAGGGGCCGATATGCGCCCAGGGCAGGCTTTCGCCGGGATAGATGATCCATGCGCCGGCCTCGATGATGACCGGCCAGGCCAGGCCCGCGGCGAGCGCCCACCAGATGTTGCGGATAACGATGCCGGCAATCAGGTAGACGACAAAGTAGACGGGGTCGGCAAGCGATCCCGCGGCGCTCGTGAACAAGGTTTCGATCACCCACACGGGTGGCTGCCTCCCCTGGCTCTCGCGCGCGAGTGTCCCACGATCAGGCGCCCGCCGCCATCATTGGCCAGTCTATTTTGACATGCGTCAATGCGCCGGTTTGCCGGCAGGGACAGGGTCGGTGCCTGTAGCAAAGGCGTCCGGGGTTGCGCGACCGGTGCGTCATCAGACCGGGGAGTGTCGAGAATGCCCGACCTGTGGCACCAGAGCGCGAGTCAGTCCCAACCGGCCGCGAGTTTGGCGTGAGCGATGAAAGCGGCACCGCTTCGATCGACGGCGCGCTCGATCAGATGCGGGCCGAGCATGACCAGCTGATCCGCACGGTCGACGAGATCAAGCAAGCCATTGGCGCCAATGACGTGGCCGGCGCGACGAAACTGATCGTGCAGCTTCAGGTGCATCAGCAGGCCCACTTCGATCACGAGGTCGCGTTGATGGAGCGCTATCGCTATCCGCATGCTGATCACCACCAAACCAGCCACACCAGTCTGATCGACACGCTGCACAGCATCTACCGGCTGATCAGCCTGGAGAACCTGCATCAATTGAGTGACGAACTGGCCGAGTACCTGGAGAAGTCGATGCAGCACATCATCGAGGTTGACCGACCGTTGCAGGATTTCTTGAACATCGCGCGGGACGGCGACGACTGACCGCGGCTAGGTCCGCTCGTCAGGCTGCGTCCTTCAAACCCAGTTGCGACCAGACGTCATCGAGGGCCCGGACCAGATGGTCCATATCGCCATCGCTGTGCAACGGCGTTGGCGTTATGCGCAGGCGCTCGCTCCCGCGCGGCACGGTCGGATAGTTGATCGGCTGTACGTAGATCGCGTGGTCGCGGAGCAAAAGGTCGCTCGCCTGCTTGCAGGCGGTTGGATCGCCGACCATGACCGGGACGATGTGGCTGGGGGTCATGGCCACCGGCAGACCGGCGGTGCTCAGAAGATCCTTCAGCCGCTGGGCACGCTCCTGATGGCGTTCGCGTTCGGCGCTGGATTCTCTCAAGTGGCGCACGCTGGCCAAGGCGCCAGCCAGCAGCATCGGCGGTAGCGACGTGGTGAAGATGAAACCGGACCCGTGGCTCCTGACAAAATCACAGAGCGTCGCCGAGCCGGTGATGTAGCCGCCCATGCAGCCGAAGGCCTTGCCCAGCGTGCCCTGAATGATGTCGAGCCGGTCAGCAACGCCGTCACGCTCGGCAATACCGGCGCCGTGCGGGCCATAGAGGCCGACGGCGTGAACCTCGTCCAGAAATGTCATGGCGCCGTGGCGTTCGGCGACAAAGCACAAGGCGGCGATCGGCGCGATGTCGCCGTCCATGGAATAGACGCTTTCAAAGGCGACCAGCTTGGAGCGTCCGGCAGGCACCTGGCTCAGCAGGCGATCGAGGTCTTCGGGGTCGCTGTGGCGGAAGATGTGCTTTTCGGCGCCGCTGGCGCGTATGCCGTCAATCATCGACGCGTGGTTGTCCGCGTCCGACAGAATAACGCAGTCCTTCAGGTGGCGGCCCAGTGTCGCCAGCGTGGTCTGGTTGGCGACGTAGCCGGAGGTGAACAGAAGCGCCGATTCCTTGCCGTGCAGCTCGGCGAGCTCCATTTCCAGCAAAACGTGATTGTGCGTGGTGCCGGATATATTGCGTGTGCCGCCGGCCCCGGCGCCACAGGTGTCCAGCGCACTGTGCATCGCCGATACAACTTTTTCGTGTTGTCCCATGCCCAGGTAATCGTTGGAACACCAGACGGTTACCTCGCGAACCTCACCTTTTTCATTACGGTAGTTCGCGCGCGGGAAACGCCCGGCAATGCGCTCCAAATCGGCAAAGATGCGATAACGTCCTTCGGCCTTCAGATTGTCGAGGCTGTCACGTAACCGTTCGTCATGGCTGCTTGTCATGCTATACAGAGCCTCCAGAGGCGCAGTTCCTCCATAAGTTGTTCAATCTATCCCGGTCAAGACACCGGTTCGACATGTGTGGGTCGCGATCCCTGCATGTCATCACGGCGTCACGGCTGGTGGCTATAAGCCCGCCAAGTGGCTCAAACAAAAGGGAGATGCTCATGGAAAAGAAGAAACCCGGTACGGTGGCCGTTGCCGGTTCCTCCGGTTTCGCAACCGTGCATAGCGCGGCGCCAAAAGCATCTTCGCGCGATTGCTCGCCCGGCGAATCGGCCGATTCGGCAAAGCGGAAGCGCCGTGCGTCGGCCAGCGCCTGCCCGGACAGCGATGGCGGCCAAGCCGCCGTCTCGTAGCGTCAACTAACGAATGTGAACAAAAGCCTGACCGTCGGGCGCGTTAACAAGCATCCAGCCGTTGCCAGCATCGATGTCGTGGGCCTTCGCCCGCGGTGATGTTGCTTGCTATAACCGTTCTCTAGGCAGTTCAGAGGAGGCGGGTGTTGGCAACGATCGAAGAAAAACTGCGCGATGGCGAACTCGTCATCATTGACGGCGCCATGGGCACCGAGTTGGAACACCGTGGCGTGCCGATGGATGCGCTCGCCTGGAGCGGTGCGGCCGTTATCGACTACCCCGACGCTGTCGTTGCCGCCCACCGCGACTATATCGAGGCCGGTGCCGAGGCGATCATCACCAACACCTTCGGCATGTCGCCCTTCATGCTGGCCAAGACACGTCACGCGGATAAGGCCGATGACAGTCTGCGCCGGGCTGTGCGGCTGGCGCACCAGGCGCGTGACGAGGCCGGCCGTCCCGACATCGCGATCATCGGCTCGATCTCGACCATGGGCGCAGGCGGCGATATCGACAGCCCGATCGCACCGCCGAGGCCCGACGAGGCGGCGCAGGGTTTCGACCATATGGTGCGGGTGTTCGAGGAAGAAGGCTGTGACGCGATCGCGCTGGAGATGATGGAGGATCTGGATCGCGCGCCGCTGGCGATGGCGGCTGCGAAACGGGGTCGCCTGCCGGTCTGGCTAGGGGTGTCGTGCGGCCGCGCGGAGGGCAGCGACGATATGGTCAGTTTCGACTATCCCGATATTCGCTTCGCCGATGTTCTCGACGCCTTGCTGCCGATGAGCCCCGACGTGGTCAACATCATGCACAGCGATATCCGCGTCACCGAGGACGCGCTTGCCATGGTCAAGGCGCGCTGGTCAGGGCCGCTGGGCGTCTACCCGGAGTCCGGCTACTTCACGATGCCGAACTGGCAATTCGTCGATATCATCGAGCCCGCCGACCTTGTGCAAGAAGCCAAGAACTGGGTCGCATGGGGTGCGCGCCTGGTCGGTGGATGCTGTGGGCTTGGTCCCGACCACGTTCGCGCCCTGGCAGCGGCTCGCAGCGAACTAGCGCCTTGAAAGTCGTCATCACCGGCGGGCTAGGCTTTCTTGGCCGCAAACTTGCCGAACGACTCTTGGCCGCCGGTGCGCTGAACGGGCGGACGATCGATCAAATCGTCCTGTTTGATCGCGTCGCCGGTGCCCCGCCGTTTGACGATCAACGCGTCTTGACCGTCATCGGCGACCTGACCGATCCCGATCAGGTAGCGGGCATGATTGGCGATGCGGACGCGGTGTTTCACCTGGGCGCAATCGTCAGCGGCGAGGCGGAACAGAACCTGGATCTTGGCCTAAGCGTCAACCTGGACGGCACGCGCAACGTGCTGCAGGCGTGCCGCGCTGGCGGACGCAAGCCGCTTCTCGTCTTCTCCAGCTCCGTCGCTGCCTATGGCGGCGACCTGCCGACGACGATCGACGATGCGACACCGTTGACACCCGCCACGTCCTATGGCGCGCAGAAGGTTGCGTGCGAACTGTTGGTCATCGACTTCACGCGGCGCGGCCTGGTCGATGGCCGTTCGGTGCGCCTGCCGACGATTGCCGTGCGCCCGGGCAAACCGAACAAGGCAGCTTCTGGCTTCGCCAGCGGCATCGCGCGCGAGCCCCTGAACGGCGTTGAGTTCGCCTGTCCGGTTACGCCGGAAAGCAGCATGGTGATCCTGTCGCCGCGCCGCGCGGTCGACGCGTTCGTTTGGGTGGCCGGGCTGGCGGGTGAGACGCTGGGGCATGACCGATCAATCCTGCTTCCGGGGATCACCGTCACGATGACCGAGATGATCGAGGCGGTCCGTCGGGCCGGCGGCGACGCCGCGGCCAATAGAATCTCCTTCGAGCATGACCCGGCGATCCAATCCATTGTTGACGGCTGGCCGCGCGCCATTGCGGCGCACCGCGCCGCCGATCTGGGATTCAAGGGAGACGCAACCATCGATGACGTCATCGACGCCTACCTGGCGGATGACAGTCCAAACGCTTAAGGCGCAAGCGGGCAAAGGGGAGGCGAGGTTGGCGCGATCAAAGAAGATTGAGTTTCCGGGGTCCATGGGCGGCAAGCTTGCCGCGCGGGTCGACCTGCCGGAGGGTGAATTGCATGCGGTCGCCCTGTTTGCCCATTGCTTCTCGTGCTCAAAGGACAGCTTGGCGCCGGCCAGGGTGTCGCGTGCGTTGAGCGAATTGGGTTTCGGCGTTCTGCGCTTCGACTTCACAGGGCTCGGCGGCAGCGAAGGCGATTTCGCCAACACGAACTTCTCGTCGAATGTCGATGACATCCTGGCGGCGGCCGACTGGCTGAGGCAGCACGAGAAACCGCCGGCGCTTTTGATTGGCCACAGCCTGGGTGGCGCCGCCGTTTTGGCGGCCGCGCGGCACATACCGGAAGCTGTCGCGGTCGCCACCATTGGAGCGCCGGCCGATCCCTCCCATGTCGCCCATCTCTTCGCGGACTCAGTTGACAATATTGCCAAGGACGGCGAGGCCGTTGTCGATTTGGGCGGGCGAACCTTCACCATCCGCAATCAGTTTCTGGAGGATCTGAAGAACCAGAAGCTGCTGGACGATGTTGCCAAGCTGAAGAAGGCGCTGATTGTCTTCCATTCACCGCTCGACCAGACCGTCGGCGTCGAGAACGCGGGGCAGATCTACAACGCCGCGAAACATCCAAAGAGCTTCGTTTCGCTGGATGATGCCGATCATCTGCTGACCGACAAAGCCGACAGCACGTATGTCGCGGGCGTCCTGGCCGCCTGGGCCGAGCGTTACCTGCCGGCGCCGCAGGCTGCCCGGGACGCTGCAACGGCGGGCGATCTGCCGGCGGGAACGGTCCGGGTCTCCGAGTCAGGTATGGGGCCATTCGGCCAGACCGTGGAGGCCGGCCGCCACCGTTTCATCGCCGACGAACCAATGGATGTTGGCGGGCTGGACGGCGGGCCGGGACCGTATGACCTGCTGCTCGCCGCACTTGGCGCCTGTACGTCGATGACACTCAGGATGTACGCCAACCGCAAGAAGTGGCCTTTGAAACGCACATCCATCACCCTCTCGCATAAGAAGATCCATGCTGAGGATTGCGCCGAGTGCGAAACGGCCGAGGGCCGGGTCGACCGCATCGAACGCACGGTCACGCTGGAAGGCGAGTTGGATGCCGAGCAACGGCAGCGCCTGATGGAAATCGCCGAGCGCTGTCCGGTGCACCAAACCCTGACCAGTGAAACGGTCATTATCGATCATCCAGGCGAAAGCTGACGGTTCTGAGGTCGGCGACGGTCGACCGTTGACGGTTCGGTAACTTTTTTCTCCTCCTCCTGATCCACCGGGGTGGGGCTTGCGTAAGTCCGGGCAGAACGTTCCTTACATGACTCGCGGCGCCGCGTGGTCACCGTCCCGTTGGGCTTTAAACGCAGAGGAGAAATACTCATGAAACGCTTTTTGATGGCCGGCGCCGTCGCCGCCACGGTCGCTCTTGCCTCCCTTTCGGCGCGCGCCGCCGATATCGTCGAAACCGCCGTCGCGGCCGATGATTTCAACACCCTGGTTGCCGCGGTTCAGGCCGCCGGCCTTGTCGAGACCCTGCAGGGTCCTGGCCCGTTCACGGTTTTCGCGCCGACCGATGAGGCGTTCGCGAAGCTTCCCGCCGGCACGGTCGATGACCTGCTGAAGCCGGAGAACCGCGATACGCTGGTCGCCATTCTCACCTATCACGTCGTGCCCGGTAAGGTCATGTCGAGCGAAGTCGCCGGTCAGAAGGCGTCGGTCGAGACAGTCGAGGGTAGCAAAATTCACGTCAACGGCTCGTCCGGCAATGTCTTCGTCAACGATGCGCAGGTGGTCGCCGCCGATATCGAAACTGACAACGGCGTCATCCACGTCATCGACACGGTGATCTTGCCGCCGATGTAAACGCAAGCCTTTGGCAACAGTTCCGGTTTTCGTATCCTTCCCCGCGTCAACCGAACCAAGCCAGAGCGGATCGTGGTAGGTGGTATCGGCTTGCCGATCCACCTGCCACGTGACTCCGCCCGTTATCTTGCAGGGTGCCTCGGTTTTCCGGGGCGCCCTGTTTGCGTGTGAAGGCACGGTCTTGTCTCCCTCTGCCTTTGAGGGAGAGGGCGGTGGGCTTTAAGTCTTCGCCGGTCCCTGGCGGACCAGCTTGGTGCCGAAGCCGCGGCCCTTGACGACGGCTTCCTCGCCGAACCGTTCACGCACCGCATCGAGAGCGGCTTCGACCTTGTCGTCCTGGGCCTCGCCGCCACCGAACATGTCAATCTGGCCCGGGGCGTCGGCGGGTCCGAGATCGTGGGCGCCGATGCCGATCAAGCGGAACGGGCGGCCATCGGCCTCGCGTTCCAGCAGAGGCTCGGCGGCTTCATAGAACCGCGCGGCAAGCTGGGTCGGCCCGGCGAGCTGGCGGCTGCGGGTGATGATGCGGAAATCCGAGGTCTTCAGCTTCAGCGTCACGCCGCCGCCGGCGATGCCCGAACGTTTCATGCGTCGCGATACCGTCTCGGTCAGACGCCACAGGATCGGCTTCAAGCGGGCCACATCGGCGATGTCGCTGTCGAAGGTGGTTTCCGATGAAACGCTTTTCGCCTCGCCACGCGGATCGACCGGGCGCGCATCCTCGCCCCGCGCGCATTGGGACAGCCGATGCCCGATTTCGCCGTAACGGCGCACCATTTCCTCTTCATCGAGCCGCGCGATCTCGCCGATCAGGGTGATGCCGTCGCGCGCCAGCGTCTTCTGCATCGCCTTGCCGACGCCCCACAACATGCTGACCGGCTTGTCGGCCAGGAAGCTTCTGGCCTCCGCGACGCCGATGACGGCGAAGCCGCGTGGTTTGTCGAGGTCGGACGCAATCTTGGCCAGGTACTTGTTATAGCTGAGCCCGATCGAGACGGTGATCTTGAGCTCATCCTCGATGCGGCGCACCAGCCGCGCCAGGGTCTTGGCCGGCGCACCACGGTGGAGTGCGGTGGTGCCGCTCAGGTCCATGAACGCCTCGTCGATGGAGAGCGGTTCGACCAGGGGCGTCAGCGCCTCCATCATCTCGCGCACCTGACGGCCAACGGCAGCGTACTTCTTCATGTCCGGACGAATGACGACGGCATGGGGGCAGGCGCGAAGCGCCTTGAACATCGGCATCGCCGAACGGATGCCGTAGGTGCGGGCGTTATAGCAGGCTGCCGCCACGACACCCCTCTGGCGTCCGCCGACGACCACGGGTTTGTCGATCAGCGACGGATTGTCACGTTTTTCAATCGACGCATAGAAGGCATCGCAATCCAGATGGGCGATCGGCAGCTGGAGCAGCTCCGGGTGCAAGACGACCCGTTCCGAACCACAGGCCGGGCAGGCCCGAACGTCCTCTGCCTGTGTCTCGCCACAGTCCCGGCACAGCGTTGCCATCGCCGCATCCTCCTGGCCGTCATACTAGCGCAAGATGGCGTGGGGCATCACCGTCAAGATTCGGTTCCGGCCGCCTGGCTTGCGCGGTGGCGGCGCAGCAGGACGATCAGCAGGCCGGAGGCCATCGCACGCGAGAAGGCATAGGCGACCGCGGTCCCCATCAGGCCGAAGGTCGCTGTCGCAGCGATGGAGAGGCAGACCGCGACCGTGAGCATGACAAGGATGTAAGGCAGGGCCTTGCGGGCGCCGCCCGTCATGTTGTTCGCGGTACCACAGAAAAAAGAGACGTTTTGGAACAGCACGCCAAGCGTCAGAACGATCAACAGCGGATAGGCCTCGACAAAGTCGGATCCGAACCAGGCAAGCAAGGTTCGGCCAAACGCGATGATCAATCCAGCCAGAATGACGTCGCAGACAAGCGCGAGCTTCAATCCATAGCGGAACATTGCGCGCCACACGGCGACATCGCCGGGTCCGTCGCGACGCGCCAGTTCGGGCGCGACACTGGCAGAGACCGCGAGGCCGGCAAGATTGGCGGCGACCGCCAGCGTGATGGCGGCGTGATAGAGCCCGGCCTGGGCCTCGCCGAGCAGAAGTCTGATGATGATGACATCGCCGCCCGCGATAATCAGCCGGCCGAGCGCGGTGACCATCATCGGCGTCGATGTCGACAACCACTCACCAGGGCGAAAAACCGGCCTGACGAAGGGCAGACGCCGGTTCCAGATCAGGACGGCGATCTGGCCGATCAACGCGAGGAGAACGGCGAGCGCGAGCGCGACCAGCCCGTCGCGCGCATCGAGCGCACCGCCGCTTTCGACCATGAGCAAAGCGATGACCATGGCGGCAATGTTACGGCCACTCTTCTGGGCAATCGCGGCGGTCAATGTGTGCCCGTGGGCACGCATGACGCCAGCGAGCAGGATTCCGACGCCCAGGATCGCGGCCAGCCAATCGGCGTGCCACAGGGCAGCTTGTGACGACGTGCCCTCTATGGCGGGTAACGAGAACAAGAAGACGAGCGCGCCGAATATGGCGCAAGCCGCGGCCGTTACCAGCACCGAGCCCATGACGAACCCGGTGATCTCCGCATGACGGCCCTGTTCCATGTAGCGGGGTATGAGCCGGACGGCACCCATGTTCAATCCCATCCCCGCGACCAGAACCACGATACGCACGACATGAAATGCAAACGCGAAGGCGCCGAGATCCTGGATACCCATCCAGCGCGCAAACACGATGGCCATCAGTGAGGCGGTAATGAAGTTCCCGATGTAACCGGGCATCGCGCCAAGACTGCGACGCAGGATGAGTCTGTGTAAGCTGTCGAGCGATGGGTCCACGGTTCGCGACCTGCGTGATCGGCGTTTGATGTTTCTTGCGGCAAACGTTCCCAAAACACAACAGGCACGACGCCAAAGATGCTTTTGCGGCGTCCGGATTTGGCTAATGACCGGCGTCCTTCAAACGGGAGAGGATAATGACCAGCGATATCGCGCAGCGCGAGCGCTATACAACTGCCAACCGGGCGGCCTGGGATCACTCGGCGCAGTTCCACCGGGACAACGCCCTGGGTAAGGAACTGTACGACGGGTTTGCCGAGCCCGGTTACTCATGCCTGGACGATGTCGAGACGGCGCTCCTGGAAAACATCGGCGTTGCCGGTCGTGACGTCGTGCAAATCTGCTGCAACAACGGGCGCGAGTTGCTGTCGGTCAAGAACATGGGCGCGGCGCGTTGTGTCGGTTTCGACCAATCCGAACCGTTTCTGGAACAGGGCCGCGAGCTCGCACGCCTTGCCGGCCAGGAGATAGAGCTCAATGCGCGCGACGTCTATGCCATCGAAGCGGACTGGGATCACTCCTTCGATGTCGCCCTCATCACCATCGGCGTCTTCGGTTGGATGCCGGACCTCGAAGCGTTCTTCGATCTGCCGGCCCGGTTGCTTCGGCCGGGCGGCCATCTGGTCATTCACGAAGAGCATCCGGTCATGAACATGTTCGAACCGGCGTGCGACAAACCGTTCGAGCCGTCCTACGATTACTTCCGTTCAGCGCCCTTCGAAGACGAAGGCGCGATTGTCTATGACGGCACCGGAACGGGCGAGGGCGGAACCCACTACTGGTTTTTCCACACGCTGAGCGATGTCATGACGGCGATGCTGGGCGCCGGCTTTACGATCGAGACGTTCCGCGAGTACCCCAACAACATCAGCGCTGTCGAGTTCGACATCTATCATCAGCGCGCAACCAATATGCCGGTCAGTTACGTCCTGGTCGGTAAACGGTGACGGTGCTTGCGCTTGCACGAGGCGGTTGACACAGTAACCGCTTGATCCGTGCCGGTTTCTTTGGGGGGCAACGGTTGACGGCTGCGACATCAATCGATCTGCGGCGCACCATCATCGGTGGCGCCGCCGGCAACGTGCTGGAGTGGTATGATTTCGCCGCCTATGCCTATATGGCGCCGATCCTGGCCAACCTGTTTTTTCCCAGCGACGATCCCTTCGCGTCGTTGATTGCGACCTTCGGGGCGTTCGCTGCCGGCTACGTCTTCCGGCCGATCGGCGGCATCCTGTTCGGCCATATCGGCGACAAGTTTGGCCGCAAGCGCATGTTGCTGATATCGGTCCTGATGATGGGCCTGGCGACGATGGCGGTCGGTTTGCTGCCGGTCGAGGCGCAGATCGGCTGGCCGGCGGCGGCGCTGCTGTTCGGCCTGCGCATCATCCAGGGTCTGTCGGTCGGCGGCGAATACGGCGGCGCGTTGACCTTCATGGCCGAGCACGCGCCACCCCACAGGCGTGGCCTCTTCACTAGCATCGTCAATGCCGGCGCCAGCGCCGGGTTTCTCGTCGGCGCTGGTGTCGCCGCCATCATCACCGAACTGTTCGACCAGGCGACGCTGGAAGCCTGGGCTTGGCGGGTGCCATTTCTGGTCGGCGGCGGCGTGGCGTTGCTGGCGTTGCTGCTGCGCCGCGGGCTGACGGAACCGCCGCAACCGGCCGACATCGAGCCGCTCAACGGACTGCCCATCATCGTCACGCTGCGCGAGCATTGGCGCGACGTGGTGAAGGTCGGCGGCCTCTATCTCGCGGTGAATTCCGGCTTCTACCTGATCTTCGTCTACGTCATTTCCTATCTGACCGACATCATGCACATGCCGGTCAGCACGGCGACGAACATCAACGTCTTCTGCGTCTTCCTGTTGTCGACGGTGCCGGTGCTGTTCGCCATGGTGGGAGACCGGATCGGGCGCAAGCCGATGCTGATCACCGGTTTGCTAGGCATGATCCTGCTGACCTATCCGCTGTTCCTGCTGATCCACCACAGTGCGTTCTGGCCGGTGTTTTTGGGGCAAGTCGGCTTCGCGCTATTGTTCAGTTGGATCTTCGGGGCCAACCCGGCCGCGCAGACAGAGGCCGCGCCGCGCCGGGTTCGCGCGACCGTCTTGACGCTGGGCACCAACATTTCGATGGCGATCTTCGGTGGCACCATGCCGATGGTCGCCGCCTATCTGGTGCACCGCACCCACGACGACTTCTCGCCGGCCTATTACCTGATCGGTCTGGCCTGCCTGTCGCTGATCGCCGTTCTCTTCACCAAAGAAATGGCCGGCAAGACGCTGCCCTGACGGGCTGTTCCACGACGCCGCGATTGGCTTTAGAGTTGCGGCGCGGACAACAAACACACCTTTCGGAGACAACCGTGGCCGACGACGTCCAGCAGACTCGTATCGACCTTGCCGCCGCCTACCGGCTGGCTGCCAAGCAGGGCTTCAACGAGGGCATCTGCAACCACTTCACCATGATGGTGCCGGATAGCGACGATCGCTTTCTGCTGATTCCCTATGGTCTGCACTGGTCGGAGGTGACCGCGACCAACCTGATCGAGGTCGACTTCGACCGTAACGTCATCGCCGGCGAGGGTGTTGCCGAGGCGACCGCGTTCTGCATTCACGCGCCGATCCATCGCGCGCGGGCTGACGCGCGCTGCCTGCTGCACACCCACATGCCGTGGGCGACGGCGCTGACCATGCTGGAGGATTTTCGGTTGCCGATGGCGAGCCAGAACGAGCTCGGTTTCTACGGCCGCATCGCCTATGACGACGACTACACGGGGCTCGCCTTCGACACCGACGAAGGCGACCGGTTGGCCCACGTCATGGGCGACGCCGATATCCTGCTGATGGCGAACCACGGCGTCATGATTGCGGGCCGTACAATCGCCGAGGCCTATGACGACCTCTATTACTTCGAGCAGACCTGCCGAACGCTCGTCTTGGCGCTCTCGACAGGCCAGCCTCTGAAACGCGTGCCCCAGGACATCGTCGCCAAGACGGCCAGCCAGATGAACCGCCAGAACAGTGGACGCGAAGGGGCGCACGCCCACTTCGCCGCGCTGAAACGCATCCTCGACCGAGAGCAGCCGGATTATGTGAGCTAGGAACGGACCCTTGGACCGTAACTGTGCGTCAGGATGCCGCGATGTGGCGACCCGGTTCGTCGAACTGCTTCAACATGTCAATCGAGAACAAGGACACCCCGCTAGGCAGGGTGACGGGATTGTCGGCGATCTTGCGATAACGGAGTGCGTGGTAGAAGGCGACACCCGATAACATCGCGGTCAACACCACGGTGTCGTATCCGGCGTTACGGATCGCCTGCTCGATATGGGCCATCATGGCGCGGCCGACACCGTTGCGCGCATGACGCGGGTCGACAAACATCGCTCGGATCCTGGGAGTCGCGGACCTGACGTCGATGTCCGCATCGTCCACCGCGCGAGGTGTCGTGCGCGCACTCCATCCGCCGCAGCCAATGACGTGTCCATCAAGCTCGACGACGTAATAGGTGCCGTCCTCGATCAGAGCCATGTCGAACGTGCCGATCTCACGCAAATAGGATCGGATCTCGTTCGTGGTGTAGAACCCGCCCTCTTGCGCCGTTGCACAGCGAACCTGCAGCGCCTCGATCACGGATGCCTCATCGCGCCGGGCTGGCCGGCATGACCAATGTGTCAACGTCTCCCTCCATGGACGGCTCCGCTGATCGAGCAGACGGTTCAGCGTGCCGGCGGCAGTTTCAGCACACAGACATGATCTGTCCGGTTGGATTTTCAACCGGCCATGCGCGTTCTTTCTGCAGAGGACGTAGAATTGTCGTGCTGATGGCGGCGCACTGCGTGGGTTGAGCCGGGGTGCGGGGACTTAGAAATCCGTTGGCTGGCCGCCTTCTTCTATGCGCTTAGCGATGAAGGCGTCGAATGCGTCCCGGATTGCCGGGTCCATGGGCGGTTCTTCAAACTCGGCGAGTACCTGTTTCCAAAGTTTGTTGGCTTTCGTCTCCGCGGTCGGCGAGCCGGCGGCCTGCCATTGTTCGAAGTTGCGCCAGTCGGAGACGAGCGGGGCGTAGAAGGCGCTGGTGTAGCGCTCCAGGGTGTGCTGGGCGCCGAAGAAGTGGCCGCCGGGGCCGACCTCTCGCATGGCGTCGAGGCCGAGCGCGGCATCGGAGGTGTCGAGTGGGTTCAGGAACTCCGCGACCGTCTGCAGGAGTTCGATGTCGACGATGAACTTTTCGAAGCTTGCCACCAGACCGCCTTCCATCCAGCCGGCGCCATGGGCGATCAAGTTGCCGCCGCCCATGATCGCGCCCCATAACGAGAACACGCTTTCATAGGCCGCCTGGGCGTCGACCGCGTTGGCGGCGTTGGTATTCGAGGTGCGGTAGGGCAGGCGGTAGCGCCGCGCCAATTGGCCGCCGACCAAACAGGCCTTCATGTATTCCGGTGTGCCGAAGGCGGGCGCGCCCGATTTCATGTCGACGTTGGATGTAAACCCGCCATAGATGAACGGCGCGCCGGGCCGCGCCAGTTGATGCAGGGTCAGGCCGGCCAGAGCCTCGGCATTCTGTTCGACCAGGGCACCCGCCATGGTGACGGGCGCCATGGCGCCGGCCAGCGTGAACGGCGTCACGCAGCAGATCTGACCCATGCGCGCCATCTCGATGATGCCCATGGTCATCGGCCCGTCGAGCTTGAGCGGCGAGTTGGTGTTGACGACGGTGATGACGGAGGGCTGATCGACGATATCGTCTTCGGAAACGCCGCGCGCGATGCGCGCCATGTGGATGCCGTCATAAAGCCGGTGGCGTCCTGTCGACGACGTGAAGCCCACCTTGTCGGTCAGCATGGCGCGTGCGCGGCCGACCTTCAGATGGCGGATGGAGGGGTGCACGTCCAGCGCGTCGACGCCGGGACCGGCCATATGGATGATGTTGAAGGCCTGGCTGAGTTTGAGGAAAGCCTCGGCGTCGGCCAGCAGGCCGGGCCTGCGCCCGTTGTCGAGGTCGGAGCAGTTGGGCGGACCGCCAACCGGCGTGAACACGATCCACGGTCCGCCGATACGAAGCGCGTGGTCGGGATTGCGCGCGTGCCAGGTGAATTCCTCCGGCGCCGTGCCGATCGAGGCCTCGACGACGTCGCGACCGATGCGGACCATCTCGCCGTCGACCAGGGCGCCGGCCTTTTGCAGCATCTGACGGCCCTCGGGCAGCAAGATCTGCATGCCGATTTCTTCGAGCACCTTGAGCGAGGCCTGATGGATCGACTCGAGCTCGTCGGCCGAAATCAGGTCGACGGCCGGAAAGGGGCGGCGCGGCTGGTTCCAGGCCAGTTGCGGTATCGCCGTCACGGCGTCGCCGCCAGCCTGGCGACGTTCTCGCCGTCCCCGCCGTCGCGCGCTCAGATCGTCTTTTGGTTCCGCCATGGCTGCCGATCCCTGACCGGCATCCACGTTACGCCATTCGCGCGGGAATTGGCATCGTCCTGCGGCTTAATGCCGCACGCGCGTTGCTCTGGAGCGAATTCACGCGACTTATCAGAGACACTCAGTGGCTCTGATAAGTCGCGATCCGCTCTAGTGGCGGAACGCGATATCGGCGTCGCGGGGATCGCCCTCAGTCGCGCTGTTCAGATAGGCATCCTTGATTCTGTCGCCGTCGAATACAAAGAGGGCGATGGCGCGTGTCTTGAAGGCGCTGTCGGTCTTAAGCGACTGGCCATTGACCACGTGCATGCTGAACAGGCGATCGCCCTGTTCCATCATTTGGACGAACTCCTGCCTTTCGATAACCGCCGAGCGCCGCATCAGGCTGACCCGTTGCGCGAAGTCGTCCCTGTTCAGTTCAACGCCGTCGATGATCGCATGAAAGTCGTCGGCAATGTACGTATCGACGATGTCCTGGTCGCTCATCTTCGAGGAGAAGAACCAGTTGAAGAAAAACTCCTGAAAGATCTTCTGAAGTCGTCCGTCGAAGTCATGCGTGATCTGCTTGGCCTGTGACATTGTCTCAGTCCTCTCCCGTCTGCGCATGGCAATCGTGCCGCTGGTTCGTGCGCCGATCAAGCCGCGTTGGGCCGTGTGGTCCTGGCGAGCGACGTATCAGGCCGCCAGCAGCCCCATCGCCTCGATTTCTACTGGGCGGCGTCGATGTTCCAGATGTCGCGATGCATGCGCCACAGGTCATCGTCACCTTCTTCCCAGACGACCAGATAGTGGCCGGTGACCGTGCCAAGCGTGCCGTCTTCCATCGGCGTGGAGAGCGAATAGGTGCCGGACTCGTAGGCCAGATCGTCGTCGTCTTCGATCTCCAGCGTGTTGAGCTGCAGATCGGCGATGCCGGCGTCCATGGCTGCCTGCCAGTAGTCTTGAATGGCCTGTCGGCCCTCGACCCGCGGCCCGCCGGCGGGCAGCAGGGCCGCATCGGTGGTGTAGTACGACGCCACGGACGCCGCGTCGGCGGCGGCGAAGCTCTCCTGAAACTGGATGCTGGCGGCGCGGATTTCGTCTTCGTCGTCATCGGCGCGCGCGGCAACCGCGGGCAGGGTGACGCATAGGGCCAGGGCCCCGGCGACAAGGTGCTTGTTCATGATGGTGCTCCCAGATGGCGTGACGTCCAAGGTGGCAGCGATGATAGCAGAGGCCGGACGGCCGCGCGCCACGGGCGCTGGTGATTTAGTTAGTAAATCACCTAACTTTTTTCTTGTGCCAAGCCCGGGCCATCTTTAAGTTAGGTAAATGCCTAACTATCAAGCCGATCTCGATACCGTCTTTCACGCGCTGGCCGATCCGACGCGCCGCGCCGTCTTGAACCAGCTCAGCCGTGGCCCCCAGGCGGTAAGCCAACTGGCCGAGCCCTTCGATATGGCGCTGCCGTCCTTTCTTCAGCATCTGAAGGTGCTGGAAGAGAGCGGCCTGGTTCGCTCCGAAAAAACCGGACGCGTGCGCACCTGCGCCATGGACGCCAAGAACCTGTCGGCCGCCGAAGCCTGGATCGCCGAACAGCGCGCCATCTGGGAGGGCCGCCTGGATCGTTTGGAGGACTATCTGGTCGAATTGAAAACCAAGGGGAAGAACCATGGCCGCAAACGCTGAACGCACCGTGGATACCGAAGACACCCATGTCGTCGTGACGCGCCTTTTGGATGCACCGCGCACCCTTGTGTGGGAGGCCTGGACCGATCCCGCCCATCTGCGCCGTTGGTGGTTCCCGGCCGGCTGGTCGGTCGGTGACACGACGATCGAGCTGTGTGCCGGCGGCAACTTTCGTCATGTCGTGCGCTCGCCGGACGGAGTCGATTATCTAAGCAGCGCCACCATTCGCGAGGTCGTCCGGCCAGAGCGCATCGTCTATGACGGCACGCCCGATGACCGCAACGCCGGCGGCGCCGGCATGCCGCCGGGTGCGGAGGTCCGCGTGACCTTCGCCGAGGAAGGCGATCAGACCCGCCTGACCGTTGAGACACGGTTCAAGACACCAGGTGCCTGCGCGGCAGCGGACGAGACCGGCTATGCCGGCCACTGGGCAAAGGGGCTGGAGCAACTGGGCGACTATCTCGCCACCGTGAGGGTGTGATGGGCGGTGCGGCGGCGAGCGGCGACACGGTCCGCGTCACCATCGAACGCCGCTTCGACGCGGCACCTGAAGAGGTATTCGATGCCTGGCTTGACCCGGATGTCGCGCGCCGCTGGCTCTTCACCTCGCCAGGCAGCGCGATCAGCCGCGTCGGGATCGACGCCAGCGTCGGCGGTTCCTTCGTCTTTGTCGACCAGCGCGACGGCAAGACGGTTGAACATCAAGGCACGTATCTGGAAATCAACCGTCCGCACCGTCTCGTCTTCCGCTTCTGGACCGCCGAGGAACCGTCGGCACCTGACTTGCTGACGGTGATGATCACCCCGGACGGTGAGGGCTGTGTGCTGACACTGCACCACGACTTGCATCCCTACTGGGCGAAGTTTGTCGACTTCACCAATAAGGAATGGACGCAGATGTTCGTTCTGTTGGACGGCGTGCTGGCCGAGGCTTCGATGAGGTGATCAAGATTGGTTGCCTCAAGATGAGGCCGCGTCGTTCCGTCAACCTTCACCAGAAGGCTCAGAGCCAGGTGGATTAGAGAACTCAATCAAGTTGTAAATCTTTGCGATATCATCAACAGGGAAGGTCTTAATCTCGAACAGAGACATTTGCGCCAGGTCTGTAACACCAGCAATCGCTTCCAGATTGCTCAGAAGGTACTTGATCTGGGTTACATTGAGATCTGGTGCATCCGTGACTTGGTCTTGATCGGTATTTTCGGTCTCGGCTAGTTTGTTGGTCGCCGTGATGGCGCTGCTGAGCGTCAACAGCAGACTGTTGGCGGCCTGCCGGGCAGCCGTTACGAGCGCTGCGTTCTCGGGGTCCAGCTGTGCCTGCCTTATGATGTTGAGTTGCGATCGCGCCTCGTCAAACACGACGATCTGCCGGCGCATGGTGAGGAGCGTGGCGGTTTCCTTGATAATGTCTTGTCCGGCTTCGCTCAGTCGGTTCGCCGCCGCCGCATCGGCTTCGTCAAGCTTCGCCCGCAACACACCATAAGTGTTCTGCGACAGGTCGAGCCGTACGGACGAGAGGTTCTTGTTGATTTGGATGGAGATGTAGGTGCTCTCCAAAAAGGGGTCGCCGGCTCGGGCAAGAAGTGTTCCGTCATCATTGTAGCGGCTGGTCTTGTAGAACAGGCGGCCTGTGTTCTGATCGTAGGTCAGCATGTCCCACGGCGTTTCAGCGCTGCGGTCTTGTTCGCGCACAAAGATGTAATCGCCGACGGCGAGACGAGCGTACGGGTATGCACCGTTGGAGTCGGGATCGAATGTCACGGCGTACTCGAAGTTGGTGTCGTCAGTACTGCCTGTCAGCAAGGCCGAGCCTAGGCTGTTAAGGGCATTGAATATTGGCTGTGCCGGCGCGTAAGCCATCCCACCGATCGAGGCCAACGTATCCAAGAGGGCCGACGCCTGGGCGTTCTCGGTTTCCAGCTCAAGAATGAAGATGTTCATGCCAATCGGCCCGCCATTGTATTCGATCGGTCCGTAGATCGGCATGTTGTTGAAGTTGAGGTGCTGGCCGGGCACGACGTCTTCGGAATAGTAGACCACACGACCGCGTTCCTTGCCTTCGGCAGAGAAATCGAAGTCGTGCTGGGCTGATCCGTCAAACTCGAAGACGTCTACGATGACAGCAATCTCGCAGTTGTGGCCCCAACCATCGGTCGGGTCGAAGCCACCTTCGATACAATCTTCGATATAGGCCTGTTGAAGCCTGATCGCGACCGAGTCCCCGGCCTCGATCTCTCGGTCCAAACTGTCGGGCGACCAGTTTCGCCACACCAGGTCGAGTGGAAGCATGATGTCGGTATCGCCGGACCGAGAAGGTGAGCCCAACCGCTCGTCCAACTCGTCCTGTTCCCACGGTTCCCTTAGATCCGTGGTCCGATAGTCGACGGCTCCGGTATCCGAAAGCGCGCAACCGCCCAGGAACAACACCAGGACAACAGAACTTGAGATCATCTTGTCGAGTACCATCAATGCGCCCCCCACATCGACTGGATACACGCTATTGTAGATTGTCTATTATTTTTTTCAATAACTCTAGTTCGCTGCGCGCACGGCACTGGAAACAGCGCGTCTAACGCGTGCAGTGCTCTTGTCGATTGCGTCCGGCCAGAAAGACCGACCGTCAGAAGCGAGGAGAGGAAGTGGGGTCGGCGGGCTGCCCGTCTAGATAAACGGAATGTCGGCGACGGTGCCGGACCGTGTTCCCGTCGGCGTCTCGACCGCGACCTCGTGCCCGACATCCCAGTGGCCACGCTCCAGCATGGCGAAGGCGACATTGGTGCTGAGGTCGGGTGACCAGGCGGCGGATGTCACTATGCCGACGCTGGCGCCGTCGACAGCGACCGACCAGATGTCGACGCAGGCGGGTACCGGCTCGCCGTCGATGCGGATGCCTTTGATCAGGCGATCCGGGCCCTTGTCGTGGACGGCCTGAAGCGCGTCGCGCCCCAGAAACTCGGTCGGTGCGTCGAGATTGCAGAACCTGTCGAGGCCGCATTCGAACGGGTTGTTCTCGTAGGTCATGTCGTTGCCATAGGACAGCAAACCGCCTTCGATGCGCTCGATCAGGTTGGGGCAGCCGGCGCGGACGTTGAGCGGCTTGCCCGCCTCCATCAGGGCGTCCCACAGGTCGAGGCCGAGCGAGAAGTCGTCGAGATAGATCTCGAAGCCGCCCTGCTTGCTCCAGCCCGAGCGCGCGACGATCAGGGGGTGGCCACGGAAGTCGAGGAGGGCGAAACCGAAGAAGCGGATCTCGCGCACGGCATCGCCGAACACGCGGGCCATCAGGTCGTCGGCCTTTGGTCCCTGCACGCCGAGCGGCGAGACGTCCGGCTCCTCGACGCTGACGTCGAGCCCCATGCCGGTAGCAAGCCCCTTGCCCCACAGGACGACGTCGGAATCGGCGATAGACAGCCAATACCGATCTTCGGCCAGCTTCAGCGCGACGGGGTCGTTGATCATCCCGCCGGTCTCATCGACGAGCGGAACATAGAAGCAGCGTCCGACCCGCGCCTTTGCCAGATCCCGCGGCGTCATCAACTGCACCAGGCGCGCGGCGTCCGGCCCCTTGATCTCGACCTGACGTTCGCAGCTGACATCCCAGACCTGCACGTGGTCTTTGAGATGCCGGTAGTCGTCCTCGACCGAGACGAAGGCGGTCGGCAGAAGCATGTGGTTGTAGACGGTGAACCCTTTGACACCGGCGGCTTCGACGCGCGGCGAAAACGGCGTGCGGCGCAAGCGGCGCGATAGGGCGATGATCGGTGATGTCATGACAGCGACGACTCCGGCGAAGTGACCCCGCGCGTATAGACGCCCGCAGGGTGACGGGCAACTCTCTAGCGTCGAACCTACCTGTCGCCCGGGCGCGGCGGCACGCTGGCGACGATGGATGTGTCGAGTGCTTCGTAACCGGCGAGGTCGAGCAGGTTATAGAGTTCCTCGCGCGTTTGCATGGCGTCGAGCATGGCGCGCGTCTCGCCGTCGCGTTTGAGCGTCGCGTAGAGGGTTGCTTGAGCCTTGTTGGCGACGCGCAGGGACGAGACGGGCCAGATCACCATGCGGTAGCCTAGTTCGCGAAACGCATCGGCGGTCAGATAGGGTGTCTTGCCGAACTCCGTCATGTTGGCGAGCAGCGGCACGCCGGGCAGGCGATCGGCGACTGTCTTGAACATGTCGGCGCTGGTCAGCGCCTCGGGAAAAATGGCGTCGGCGCCGGCTTCGACATAGAGCCTGGCGCGGGCGACGACGCCGTCGACGCCTTCGCTGGCCGCGGCGTCAGTTCGCGCGATGACGTAGAGGTGGCGGCGCGCTTTGGCGGCAGCCGCGATCTTGTGTGCCATATCGTGTGCGTCGACGAGATGCTTGTCGTTCAGGTGCCCGCACTTCTTCGGCAGATGCTGGTCTTCGATATGAACGGCGGCCGCGCCCGCGTCTTCGAACGCGCGCACCATGGTCATGACGTTAAGCGCCTCGCCATAGCCGGTGTCGCCATCGACCAGAACGGGCAGGCCGCTGGCGTGGGCGACCTGGCGGATAAAGAAGCAGACATCGTTGATGGTCACTAGGCCGAGGTCGGGCAGGCCCATGGACGCCGACATCGCCGCGCCGGAGAGATAGAGCGCCTTGAAACCGGCGGCCCTGGCCTGCAGCGCCGCCATCCCGTTATGGGCGCCGGGCAGGCGCAGGATGTCGTCAGCGCCAACCAGGGCGCGAAAGGTCTCGCCGGCGGCTTGTCTCGGCAGATCGGCGGCGACCAGATAGGGCATGGCATTTCCTTACGCGGGGCAGACCGATGATGGTGCCGCCGCCGGGGAAACGCTAGATCGATCTCAAAATCCTCACTTGGCCGCGCCGCTTGACGCCGTTCCGCCAGCCGGCTCTCCGGCCGGCGGTTCCGGTGGCGGTTCGGCCGCGATCTCCTTCTTGTCGCGCCGGCGCACCATCAGGCGCAGGACGACGTAGAAGACCGGTGTCAGGATGAGGCCGAAGAAGGTGACGCCCAGCATGCCGGAGAAAACGGTGGTGCCGAGTGCCTGGCGCATCTCGGCGGCCGCGCCGGTGGCGATCATCAAGGGCACGACGCCCAGGATGAAGGCAAACGCCGTCATCAAGATCGGGCGCAGGCGCAGGCGGCAGGCCTCGACCGCGGCGGCGACCACATCCAGCCCGCGCTCCTCCGCCTGTTTGGCGAACTCGACGATAAGGATCGCGTTCTTGGCGGCCAGCGCAATCAAGACGACCAGGCCAATCTGGGTCAGGATGTTGTTGTCCATGCCGCGCGCCATGGTGCCTAGCATGGCCGACAGCACGGCCATCGGCACGATCAGGATGATGGCGAGCGGCAGGACCCAGCTTTCGTACTGGGCGGCCAAGGCCAGGAAGACGAAGAGCACCGAGAGCATGAAGATATAGACGGCGGTATCGCCGGTCTGGCGTTCCTGGAACGCGAGTTCCGTCCACTCATAGCTCATGCCCGGCGGCAGTGAGGCGTCGGTCAGCACCTCCATCGTATCGAGTGCGTCGCCAGACGAGACACCGGGCGCGGCCTCGCCCTGCAGCGGCACGGCGGTATAGAGGTTATAGCGCTGCACGAGGTCGGGGCCGGAGACGAGCTGGACATCGGCCAGCGTGCCGAGCGGCACCATGGCGCCGTTATCGGCGCGCACTTTTAACTGCTCGATGTCCTCGATTTCCAGGCGATAGGGCGTGTCGGCCTGGGCGCGCACCTGATAGACGCGGCCAAAGGCGTTGAAGTCGTTCACATAGGTCGTGCCCAGGTTGATCGAGAGCGTCTCGAAGATGCGCTCGATCGGCACGTTCAGGATCTGCGCGCGAGTCCGGTCGATCTCTAAAAAGATCTGCGGGCTCGACGCGCTGAACGTGGTGAAGACCGAGGTCAGGTTCGGGTCCTGATTGGCGGATCCCATCAACTGATAGGCAAGGCCCAGCACGCGGCTCATGTCGGCGGACTCGCGCTCCTGCAACATCAGCTTGAAACCGCCGGCATTGCCGACGCCGCGCACCGGCGGCGGCGGGATGGCGATGATGAAGGCCTCCTGGATCTGCTGCAGGCCGCCATAGAGCTGGCCGATAATCGAGCCCGCCGGCTGGTCGTCGGCCAGACGCGTGTCGAACGGTTCGAAGGCGGCGAAGATGACGCCGGCGTTCGTCGCGTTGGTAAAGGTCGCGCCGGAGAAGCCGGCAAACCCGACGGCGTTCTTGACGCCCGGCGTGTTCTTGACGATCTCGGTCGCGCGCAGGACGACCTCGTCGGTGCGGTTCAGCGAAGCGCCGTCGGGCAATTGGACGACGACGATGGCGTAGCCCTGGTCAAGCTGTGGGATGAAGCCGCGCGGCACCGACTGGAACGCCTGATAGGTGCCATAGAGCAGGCCGGCAAAGACCAGCATCATGCCAAGCCGCATGACCTTGCCGCCGACCAGAAGCTTGACGGTGGCGGCATAACCGCCGCTGAAGCGGTCGAAGCCGGCGTTGAAACGACCGGCGAACCAGGCCGCCGCGCGTGCCAGGAAGAACTTCGGTTTCGGGGCGTCGTGGGGTTTCAGGAGAAGCGCCGCGAGCGCGGGCGACAACGTCAGCGAATTGAAGGTCGAGATCGCCGTCGAGACGATGATGGTAACGGCGAACTGCTGATAGAACTGACCCGTAATGCCGGGGATGAAGGCGGTCGGCACGAAGACCGCAGCCAGCACGACGGAGGTCGCAATGATGGCCGAACCGACCTCGTCCATGGTCTTGTGCGCGGCTTCGCGCGGAGAGAGCCCTTCGCGCACGTTCCGTTCGACGTTTTCGACGACCAGGATCGCGTCATCGACGACAATACCAATGGCCAGCACCAGACCGAACAGCGTCAGCAGGTTGATCGAGAAACCCATCGCCGCCATGAAGACGAAGGTGCCGATCAGGGAGACCGGGATGGCGGCGATCGGGATCAGAGCGGTCCGCCACGACTGCAGGAAGATCAGGACAACGAGCACGACCAGGATCACCGCTTCGAACAGGGTGATATAGACCGCGTCGATCGACTGCTCGATGAACTCCGTGGGGTTGTAGACGATCTCGTAGGAAAGGCCGGGCGGGAAATCCTCGGCCAGGCGCGCCATGGTCGCCTTGATCTGATCGGCGGTTTCCAGCGCGTTGGTGCCGGGCCGCTGGAAGATGCCGAGCGCGACCGCCGGTTTGCCGTTGAGGTAACTGTTGGTGATGTAGTCGCGCGCGCCCAGTTCGACCCGCGCGATATCCCAGATCCTGACCGTGCGGCCGTCGTCAGTCGACTTCACGATGATATTGCGGAAGTCGCGGGGATCGGAGAACCGGCCCTGGGTCGAGATCGTCACCTGGAACGCCGTGTCATCAGGCGACGGCGGCGCGCCGATGGCGCCGCTGGAGACCTGGACGTTCTGTTCGCGCAAGGCGGCGATCGCATCGGCGGCGGTCAGGCCATAGGACGCCAGCTTGTCGGGGTCGAGCCAGACGCGGATCGAATACTCGCGCTCGCCAAACAGCAGCAGGTTGCCGATGCCCTGAAGGCGCACGAGTTCGTCGCGCACCCGCGCGCGGGCGTAGTTGGAGACGTAGAGCTGGTCATAGGTTTCGTCCGGCGACAGCATGTGCACGACCATCATCAGGTCGGGCGAGCTTTTTGCCGTCGTCACGCCCTGGCGGCGGACTTCTTCGGGCAGGCGCGGCTCGGCGACCGCGACGCGGTTTTGTACCAGCACCTGCGCCTGATCGATGTCGGTGCCCAGACCGAAGGTGATGGTGATCTGCGCGCGCCCGTCACTGGTCGAATAGGACGACATGTAGATCATGCCTTCGACGCCGTTGATCTCCTGCTCCAGCGGCGTCGCGACGGTGGCGGCGACGGTCTCGGCGTTGGCGCCGGGGAAGACCGCCTCGACCACGACGGTCGGCGGCGAGATCTCGGGATACTGGGACACCGGCAACTGCACGAACGCGATCAAGCCGGTAATAATCAGGACCAGCGACAGAACCGTCGCGAAGATCGGCCGGTCGACGAAGAAATGGGCGAACTTCATGGCCGACGTCCGCGCCTATTCCGCGATGTCAGGCAGTTCGATGATCTCCGGCGTCACCGTGGCGCCGGGCCGCACGCGCATCAAACCGGCGACCACGATCAGTTCGTCGCCGGTCAGGCCGTCGCGGATGACGCGGTAGCCGTCGATCCTGGGGCCAAGCCGGACCTGTTTCGCCGAGACGACGCCTTCCTCGTCGACGACGAAGACGATGCGCCGGTCCATATCGCTGGCGATCGCTTCGTCGGGCAGCAGGATGCCGTCATAGGGCAGGGATCCCGGCACGTTGATCTGGCCGAACAGGCCGGGCAGCAGGATCAGGTCCGGGTTGGGCACGACGGCGCGCACGCGCATGGTGCCGCTTTCCGGATCGACGCGGTTTTCCGAGAAGTCGAGCTCGCCGGGGAACACGGAATCGCCGTTGTCGGCCAGCGTGATCACGACTGGCAGACCGCTACCTTCCTGCAGATTGGTGCCGCGCGCCCGCGCGTCATCCGCATAGGCCAGGAACGTGCGCTCGTCGATGTCGAAGTAGAAATAGATGGGATCGGTGCTGACGATGCTGGTCAGCACCGTGGCGTTGGCCTCGACCAGGTTGCCTTCCGACAGGTAGTTGCGATCGATGCGCCCGGTCAACGGTGCGCTGATCTGCGTGTATTCAAGGTCCAGCATGCCGCGCTGGACGGCCGCCTCGGCGGCGGCGACCCGCGCCTGGGCAGCAAGAAAGTTGAGGCGCCGCTCGTCGACGGTCTGGATCGATATGTTGCCGCTCTCCAGCAGCTGTTCGGCGCGGTTCAGTTCGTCTCGCGTGTTGTTGAGCGCGGCCAGCGCACTCTCCAGTTCGGCCTGGGCTTCGGCCAGGGCGGCTTCGACGGGTCGCGAGTCGATGGTGAACAGAAGGTCGCCTTGCTCCACGATATCGCCATCGACAAACTGGATGGTCTGCAGGTAGCCACCAATGCGGGCGCGCACCTCGACCTCGCTGACCGCATCGAAACGACCGACAAACTCGTCATCTTCTACGATCTTTTTGACGACAGGATGGGCGACGGTCACGGCGGGTGGCGGCGGTGGTTCCCCGCGCGCCTCATTGGGCTCGTTATCGCATGCCGCCAACAGCAACGCGCCGGCGACGGCGCTCACCAGCAAGCCGGACCGCGCCCCTGGCATTCGAAATCGCCAAATCAGCCCATTCTCCATGGCAAATCATCCCTGTTGAATCAAAGCGTGCAGCGACCAGAAGACCCGCACGACAAGGTGCCGGGCTGCCGGAGCGGCTGCCAGTTTGTGGTCTCAACAAGCGGTCCATGTGAAGCGACGACACACGACGTGTGCAGCGCCGATCCAATCCCCCACGGGCCAAGTGCCATACTTGATGCACAAGCCGGCAAAGATAAAGACCCCGCCGCCGCTTTGTGGCGGGATGATCGAAAATGTGATCGCCAATTTTCGGTTTCGCGCCAGGGTGAGCCTTGATTTATCGTGTCGTCTGCAAACAACGCATGTCCGCCATGCGATCAAAGCTGCAAGCGGAGTAGGGGCATGACGGGTCCAGTCAAAAATGGTGACATGCCGCGGTTGACCGGCGACGTCGCGCAGCTGTGTGATGATCTGGACCGCCAAGGGTTTTGCCTGGCGGAAACGATGTTGTCACAGCAGGAAACCGACCGTGTTCGCGAGATCGTCTTTCGTCGTGCGCGAGGTGATGAAACCTGCGGCGGCGACCGCGACGAGACGCTTGCCTGGCCGCAGCGCGGCGGCGATCAGTGGCAGCTTCTGGTGGCCGGCGAGGATGGGCTGGATCACCTAGCGTTGCACCCGACCGCCATTGCCCTGGCGCGCCACCTGTTGGGCGCGCGCATCCATTTGTCCGGCTTTTCGTCGCACATCGTCCACCCGGGGAATCAGGTCATGGACCTGCATACCGACCAGTGGTGGATGCCTCAGCCGGTGATGCCGGGTGAGGTGGGCACCAAGGCCGGTGACATAACACGCGAGGCGCAGCCCCATGGCTCGCCGGCGCCCGCGACACGTCCGATCAACCCGGCGGTGGTCATCAATGTCATGTGGGCGGTCACCGATTTCACGACCGCGAGCGGGGCGACTAGGCTGGTGCCGGGCAGCCATCTGTCCGGTCTGCACCCCGATCCCGCCGAGATCTACGACACCGTCGATGCGGAGGTGCCCGCGGGCAGCGCGGTGATCTGGGATGCCCGGACGTGGCATGCGTCGGGGCGCAACGACGGTAATGCGCCACGCATCGGCATCACTGCGACCTATTGCGGGCCGCAGTTCCGCCAGTTACAGAACTTTACCTGCGGCTTGCGGCCCCAGGCGCAGGCAGCCCTGTCGGACGAGATGCGCGCGCTCTTGGGTTTTGAACTCTGGCAGAGCTATGGCGCGACCGACGATTTCGAGGCGCGTTTCGCGCGGCCCGGTTACGAGCGCCCACCATCCGCAGAATCCAAGTGACATGCGCAACCAGATCCAGCGGGTAATCTTCGAGGTCCGGAACGAGACTGTTACTGGGGCCGCCGCATGACCACAACGCCGAAGAAACCGAGACCACGCAAGAAGGACGACGTCGCGCCGTTCACCATCATGACGATCGGCGTCTACGGTTTCGACGGCGAGACGTTCCTGCAGCGACTGCGGGACGCGGAAGTCCGCCTGCTGCTCGATGTGCGTCAGCGCCGGGGTGTGCGTGGCCGCGAATACGCCTGGGCTAACGCCCGCCGGCTGCAGGCGGCCCTGGCCGATGCCGGAATTGCCTACGCGCACCACCTCGATCTCGCGCCGACCACGGAATTGCGTCAGGTTCAGTACGCCGAAGATGACCGGCAAGGCGTCGGCAAGCGCTCGCGCCGCGAGCTCGCCGCTGAATACACCCGCCGCTACACCTCCGAGATCCTCGACCTCGCCGATCTCGAGCCTGTTGTCGCCGCGGCGTCGACCGGCGGGCCTGCGGCGCTGTTCTGTGTCGAGCGTGACCCAGAGGCGTGCCACCGCTCCTTGATTGCCCAGCGACTGGCCGACCGCTACGGCGTAACGGTTGAGCATCTGCGGCCGCTATAGAGGGTTCAGTCCCAGAAAACCGGCGGGGAGAAATCGACAAAAGGGCGTGTGAAAGAACCCGTCCGCGCGTCTCAGCGCTGGTTGATCTCCCAGTCTGGCGACCGATGGAACGCCCGGTAGTCCGGCTCCAGCGGTGTTTTGCCGGCGATCATGTCCGATGCCTTCTCGGCGATCATGATGGTCGGGCCGTTCAGATTGGCGCTGACCACCCGCGGCATGACCGAGGCATCGACCACGCGCAGGTTCTGGCAGCCATGGACACGGGTCTCACCATCGACCACCGCCATCTCGTCATAGCCCATGGCGCAGGTCGAGGAGGGGTGGTGTTCCGTTTCGCCGTGTATGCGTGCGAAGGCGTCGACGTCGCTATCGGACTGCACGTCGATGCCCGGCGTCAGCTCGCGGCCGCAATAGGGTTTCAGCGCATCTTGCGCGATGATCTCACGGGTCAGTTTGAGGGCGTCGCGGAACTCCTGACGGTCGTTTTCGGTCTGCATATGATTGAACTGAATGACCGGCGGCTCGAACGGATCGGTTGAGCGCAGGCGGACGAAGCCGCGGCTGGTCGGGCGCATCTGGCTGATATGAACCTGAAAGCCGTGCCCCTTGTGCGGCATCGAACCGTCGTAGTTCATGGCGATGGCGACGAAGTGATGCTGGATGTTGGGGTACTCGATCCCCGGCCGGCTGCGGAAATAGCCGCCGGCTTCGAACAGGTTGGATGCCGCGACGCCCGATTTGCCCATAAACCACTGCAGACCGGTCTTGAGCTGGCCGAGTTTGGTGGTCGAGCCATAAACCGAGACTGGTTGCGTGCATTCGTACTGGATCGGCCAGTCCAGATGGTCCTGCAGGTTCGCGCCGACGCCGGGCAGGTCATGCACGACATCGATGCCGAGTTCGCGCAGATGTTCGGCGTTGCCGACGCCCGAGCGCAGCAGGATCTGGGGTGAGTTGAAGGTGCCGCCGGACAGGATGACCTCGCGTTCGGCGTGAATGCGTTTGGTCTGGCCGTTCTTGATGTACTCGACCCCGACCGCGCGGGTGCCTTCGAACAGGACGCGGTTGGTGTGGGCATCTGTTTCCAGTGTCAGGTTGGGGCGTTTGAGCGCGGGGTGCAAATAGGCGCGCGCGGCACTGTTGCGCACGCCGCCGACGACCGTGCGCTGCATGGCGAAGACGCCTTCCTGCTGATAGCCGTTGACGTCTTCGACGTAAGGGTATCCGGCCTCCACGCCCGCTTCGATGTAGGCGCGGTAGAGCGGGGTGAGATCGCCGCCGGTAGAGACCTCCAGCGGACCGTCGCCGCCGCGCCACTCGCTCGCGCCGCGCTCGCTCGTCTCCATGCGCTTGAAATAGGGCAGGCAGTGGGCGAAGGACCAGTTGTTGAGCTGGTTGGTCGACCAGCCGTCATAGTCCAGCGGCAGGCCGCGCAGATAGACCATGCCGTTGATCGACGACGAGCCGCCGACCACCTTGCCGCGCGGATAGAAGATGCGCCGGCCGTCCATGAAGGGCTCGGGCTCGCTATGATAGTACCAGTTGTACTTGCGCCCGGTGATGATGATCCAGGCGGCCGCCGGCATGCGCAATAGGTAGAGGCTGTTATCCATGGGACCGGCTTCCAGCACCTTGACGGTGGCGGCGTCATCCTCGCTCAGCCGGTTGGCCAACACGCAACCGGCTGAGCCGGCGCCGACAATCAGATAATCAACTGTTTCGACCATGAACGCGCCCTTCCCGCATCAAAGATGGGGCGGACTATAGCAAGCTTTTCTGGTGCCGCACGGCGACAATTCCTATGCTGCCCGCCACACGCTATCCGGGAGTACGCCATGCCGACCGAACATGACCTTGCCGCCGCGCGCCGCGCCTTCGCCGAGGAACTGCGTGCAACATCGCCGGTCCTGAAAAACGAGTCAGTGGTCGACGCGTTCGCCACCGTGCCCCGCGAGCGGTTTCTGGGACCAGGTCCCTGGACCATTTTGCCGGGCGCGCGCTGGGGCGAGAGCTACGAGACGCCGGATACCGATCCGCGCCGGGTCTATCACGATGTTCTGGTGCCGCTGGACGCCGCGCGCGACATCAATAACGGTCAGCCGAGCTTGTGGGCCTATATGTTCGACCGCCTCGCCATCCGGCCGGGTGAGCGCGTCTATCAGGTCGGCGCGGGCACAGGCTACTACACAGCACTTTTCGCCGAGTTGGTCGGTGCAAATGGCCACGTCACCGCGGTCGAATACGATGCCGGTCTGGCGGCCCAGGCGGCGGCGAACACGGCATCCTGGTCGCAGATCGACCTGATCCACGGCGACGGTGCAACCTTTGATCCTGGCGAAGTCGATCTGGTCGTGGCCTTTGCCGGTGTTACCCATCCGCTGCCCCTGTGGCTCGACCGGCTCGCCGTCGGCGGGCGCCTCATGGTCGGCCTGACCGGGCCCAGCATGTGGGGTTTCATGCTGATGGCGACGCGCCTGGACGACGGCTTCCGTGCCGAGGCGCTGGGACCGGCCGGCTTCATTCCGTTTGTCGGGCGCGATGAGGAAGCAGGCGAGCGGCTTGCCAGGGCGCTTAAGCGGCTGAAGGGCAAGCCGGTGCCCATCAAGTCGCTGCATCGTGGCGCACCGCCCGAAGGCAACGAACGGAAGGTCTGGTATTGGGGTCCGGGCTTCTGGCTGTCGCGGTGACGGTCGCCTTGCCTATGCGCCGCGCCGTGCGATGAACGACAAGGTATCGATCATCGCCTCTACCGGGGCCTCCCATTGGAGGCCGTGCCCGACGCCTTCATAGATCATCAGTTCAGAGCCGGTGATTTTCTGGTTGAGGCGCGTTTGCTCGGCCTCCAGGAACAACCCGTCCTCGTCGCCCCACAGGATGAGCGTCGGACAGTCGATCGATGATAGATCCGGATCGACGTCCCTGGGCCGATAGGCGAGCAGGCCTTGCAGGGCGTCGCGCCAGACCCGCGCGGGCAGCAACATGCTCTCGTCGACGATGTGGTCCAGCGCCATGCCAGGCCCCAGTGGATTGGCGCAGGTGCCGGCTTGGAATTCGTGGACAAAGGCCCGGGGTACGGGATCGCCCAGTTTTGCGACTTCTTCGGCAAGGCCGGCGACGACGTCGTTGTCCGCGGTGACCGCAGAGGCGATCAGGATGAGGTGGGTGACCCTGGATGGCGCCGTAAGCGCGATCTCTTGCGCGATAAACGTTCCCATGGAGTGACCGACGATCGGCGCCTGGGAAATGCCAAGAGCATCGAGGACGCCGATGGCGTCGCGGGCGTACTGCTGCGTTGAATAGTCTTCTTCGGGCTTGACGCTGTTGCCGTGGCCGCGCTGGGTAATCGCGACGGCCGACTTGTCGTCGGGCAGGGCCTCAAGCATCCCGTTGAAGGAATACCAACTGTCGCCATAGCCATGCAGCATGACAATGGGGTTTTCCATGTCACCGCAACAGGCAACTTCAAACTCCAAACCCGTCGCGGTCTGAACCCTTCTCACGTCGATCACACGCGCTCTCCCTCTTTCGAACGATCTGCGTTAGCTACCCTACGAGACCGTACCATAGTGCCGTCATGTCTGGATTGCATCGGCTGCCGGCTCTAAGGTCGCGATGGCAATGTCATTCACGACGAGGACACGGCATGTCTGCGACAACCCAAGGCGACCGGCGCAATGTGACCGAGGCCTTCCTGGCCGACCGCGCCAAGTTCGTCCGCCTGGAGACCGTGCGCCTGACCAAGATCGCCGGCGCCGGCCACTATTCCAGCACATTCTCGGCAGCCGAACTGTTCGCCGCGCTCTATTACGCCGAGCTCAACATCCGGCCGCACGAGCCAGACTGGCCGGACCGCGACCGGTTCATCCTGAGCAAGGGGCACGCGGCGATCGGGCTTTACCCGATCCTGGCCGATCTCGGCTACTTCGATAAGGCGCTTCTGGAAGAGTACACGCGGCTCGGCTCGCCGTTCGGCGATCATCCGGATATGAAAAAGATCCCCGGCGCCGATTTCAGTTCGGGTTCGCTGGGGCATGGGCTGTCGGTCGGGGTCGGCATGGCGCTTGCCGCGCGTGTCCAGCGGCGAAAGCACCGCGTCTTCTGCATGCTGGGTGATGGCGAGCTGAACGAGGGCCAGGTCTGGGAAGCCGCGATGTCAGCAGGTCATTTCGGCCTGCAGTCGCTGGTCGGCATTGTCGACCGCAATGGTCTGTGCATCGACGGCCACACCGAAGAAATCATGAGTGTCGAACCGCTGGAGCAGCGTTTCGGGTCCTTCGGCTGGGACGTCCAGCGCATCGACGGCCACGATCTCAACGCGATCCTGGAAACCTTCGGCAAGCTGAAGCCGCCGGGCGAGGGCAAACCCCAGATGATCATCGCCGACACGGTCAAAGGCCGCGGCGTCAAGATGATGGAGATGAGCCTGAACTGGCATGTCGGCAACCTGGTGGGCCGCGACTATGACGCTGTGGTGAAGGAGATCCAGTTGGGTCCCGACGCCGTGATGCGTCCTGGGGCCGGGCTATGAGCGGGCGCCCGGACTACGATAGCGGTCAGAACCAGAGCGACATCTTCACCGGCATCGCGGAGCTCTCCGAAAGCGAGTCGGTTAAGGGCACGCCTGCCTCGCGCCTGCCGGCCTTCGTGCTGGGCGACGAACTGGCGGCGTTGGCCGACAAGGACCCGCGCGTTGTCGTGCTGACCGCCGATCTGGCCACCGCCAACCGCACGACCGAGTTCCAGGCGCGCCATCCCGATCGCTACTTCGATTTCGGGATCGCGGAGAAGAACATGGTGACGGCGGCGGCCGGCATGGCGGCGTCGGGCCAGATCCCCTATGCGGCGACCTTTGCGGCGTTCTGCGCGATCCTTTGCGCCGAACAGATCCGCACCGACTGCGCTTATCCGGAGATGCCGGTGCGCGCGGTCGGCCACCACTCCGGCATTTCGATGGGTTTTTACGGCACCAGCCACCACGCGACCGAGGATCTGGGCATGATGCGCACGATCGCCGGACTGACCGTGGTGTGCGCGACCGACGCCAACCATCTGCGCGCGGTGCTGCGCGCCTCGGTCGATCATCCGGGCGCCATGTACATTCGCCTGGGCCGCGGCCGCGACCCCGACGTCTACGAGACGGTGCCTGGAGACCTGACGTTCGGTAAGGCGATTACGTTGCGCGATGGCAAAGATCTGACGCTGATCGCGACGGGGTCTGAGGTGCATCCATCGCTAGAGGCGGCGGCGATGTTGGAAGCCGACGGTCTCTCCGTGCGCGTGCTGGACATGCACACGATCAAGCCGCTCGACCGCGATGCTATCGCCGCGGCGGCCGGCGAGACCGGCGCCGTCATGACCGTCGAGGAGCACAATGTCATCGGCGGCCTGGGCAGCGCCGTTGCCGAGGTGTTGGTTGAGATGGACCGTGTCCCCTTCGCACGCCACGGCATTGACGATACCTACGCGCTGATCGGCCCGCCGGCAGCGCTCTACGCCCATTACGAACTGGACGCCGAAGGCATCGCGAAACGGGCGCGTGCGTTGTTGGGTTGATGGAATGACGTGAGCCGCATCAGGCGCGACGCGTCGTGCTCAGCTTGTCGCGGTTTTGTCGGGCCAGCGCATAGGTTGGTTGGAGCGCCAGCGCCTGATCGAAGCTCTTTGCCGCCTCACCGCGCCGGCCAAGTGCCATGAGGGCTTCGCCATGGGCGTTATGCGCCTGCGGGTAGTCGGGCCTTAGCGAGATCGCCTTTTTGTAGCTCTTGAGCGCCTTGGCATGTCGGTTTAGCGCTGCCAGCGCGTTACCGTAGTTGTAGTAAGCTGACGCGACTTTGCCGTTGAGCGCGATTGCGCGCCTTAAGTGCTGTTCGGCGTTTTTGCTGTCGCCCTGCTGAAGGAACGTCAGGCCCAGCGTGTACCGCGCGTCGAAGTTCTTGGGATCGTCCTCAAGCAGTTGGGACAGCATCTCCTCGGCCGCGCTGAACGATCCTTGTTGGACCAGCTGACGCGCCTCCGCAACCGGGTCGTCGGCGGGTTTCGACGCCGCTTCGATCTTCTCGAGCATCTCGCGGGCACCGGCGTGGTCGGGGTCGATCTGCAGGATCTGGCGGCACCCGGCCGCCGCGTTGGCCGCCTGACCGCCGGCCGCGAAACTCTGCGTCATGGCGAAGACATAAGGCAGGCTTCGCGGCTCGACCTTGCCACGCAGGTTCTGTTTGCTCTTCGTTACGATCGCGTGGTTGATGATGCGCCGTTCCTCGGGCCCGAAATCGTACTTGTAGCTGTAGTCGCCGAGCTGCAGGTCGTAGGTCTTGTAGCCGTTTTCGATACCCCAACGGATCGAATAGAGATGAACAATAAAGCCCGGCGGCGGGCGACGGACCGAGAGGTCGCGGGCACCGACCAGGCAGATCATCGATCGATTCTTTTGATCCAGCAGCCTGGCGCGCGCGCCGATCGGCTTGTCGCCCTGCCACAGCACGGGCAGCATGACATCGCCTTCGTCGAAGCAGGCGCGCAGCATGGTGCGGTGATGCTTGATCTCGGTCTCAAGGGCGGCCTCCGTCTTGATTGGTGTGAAGGCTGTCTTCCACAGATCGAGCAGAATACCGAGATCGCGATCGATGGTTTCGGGCGTCGCATGGGTGACGCTGAGCTCGCCGCCATCGACAAGCCGCATGGCGCGCCGCGCATGCTTGCGCGTCGTATGCCCCATATGGTTCTTCAGGAACGTCTCCCAGTCGTCCGGCAGCGCGACGCAAGGGTAGACCGTGAAGTCGATGCCGTTTTCATCCGGTTTCGGTTCGGCGGCCTGGACGTCGAACTCGGACGGCGCAAAGGCGCCCAAGAACAGCTTCATGCGTCGCGGCGAGGCGACGACACGGTCGACACTGATCGCGAGCCAGTTGAGCTGCTTCAGGCGCTTTGCGAATGCCGGGACGACGCGCTCTTCATCCTCGGCACTGCACATGATGCCGGTGTAGCCGGCATAGTAGCACCCGCCCATGCGGATCGTGTTGTGGAAGCCGATCTCGGTGTTGAACTCCGACCACAGCTGGATCGGAAGAAAACCGGTATAGGGCGAGGCGTCATCTTCCCTGGCGGCGAGCACCAGCCACTGGTCGTCGATCAGGTCGAGCCAGTTCGCCATCCACGGCCAGGACATGAAGTACTGGGCGTCCGGATCGGCGTCGTAGGCGGCACGCCAGGCGGCCTCATGGCGCCTGAGCGCCGCAATGTCGTCGATGTCGTCGATCTGCATGGGGGCCTTTTAGCGCCTAACGGCGGGGTGGCGCCACGATGGCGGTCACTATCGTCGGCGACGTCACTCCAGCACCGGACGTCGTTTGCCGTGCCCGGTTGCCTGTTCGAAGGCCTGTGCCACCTGCAAGACCAGGAGATCGTCGCCCGGCCGGCCGTGGACCTGTAGGCCGCGCGGCAAACCGGCGTCGGAGAACCCGAAGGGAACGGTGACGGCCGGCAGGCCGAGCAACGGCGCGACGGTCAAGAGGCTCCAGTCGATGTCATCGCCGGCGGCTTCATCATCAAAACCAAAGGGGTCGTGCGGATCGTCAGGCCAGACCAGCACGTCGTACGCCTCGAACGCCGCGGCCATGTCACGCCAAAGTCGGTAGCGGCGCGCCTCGGCTTCCAAAATGTCGTTGCCGGTCAGGCCGCGCGACCAAGCCGCCCGTTCCTCCAGACCGGGGTCGAGACCGTTTCCGACGGCGGGTTCAACCTCGGCCGCGACGCGTTGATGGGCAAGCACGTCATAGGCGCCGTCGAAGAGGCCACGAAGATCAATATCGTGGTCGCTTATCACGCAGCCGAGGCTTTCGAACACGGCGCGTTGTTCGTTGAAGTGACGGGCGATGTCGGGGTGGACGCCGATCGATCCGTGATCGCATCCCCAACCGACTTTCAGGCCTTTGAGGTCGCGCGCGAGATCGGGCAGGCCAGGTGGAAAGGGCGCCTGCACGTAGACGGGCGCGCGCGGATCGGGGCCAGCCAGGGCGGACAGAAAGAGCGCGGCGTCCGCGACCGTGCGGGTCATCGGACCAGGCGTGTTCATGTTGTGCCAGGGCAGGGGATTGGGTACGTCGGGGACCATGAAGGCTGTCGGTCGATGGCCGACAATGTTGCACCAGGCCGCCGGGTTGCGCACCGAGCCGCCGATATCCGAACCGTCGGCCAGCGGCGTCAGGCCTGCGGCCAGTGCTGCGCCGCTGCCACCGCTGCTGGCGCCCGGACACTTTGAGAGGTCATAGGGATTGCGCGTCGGGCCGAACACCGGGTTGTCGCAGGTGTTGCGCGCCATCGTGTATTCGGGCGTGTTGAGCTTGCCCAGGATGATGGCGCCTGCGGCCTTCTCGCGCTCGACCACCAGGTGGTCGACGTCGGGCACGTTGTCCTTGAACGCCAGCGAGGCAAAGGTCGTGCGCAGGCCCTTGGTCGGGAAGCAGTCTTTCACGCCGACGGGCAGGCCGTGCAGCACGCCGAGGTCGCCGCCTTTCGCGCGGGCCTTGTCCGCGGCCTTGGCATCGTCGCGGGCACCGTCCAGGCGCAGGGTGACGAAGGCGTTGATCTGGGGGTTGATACGCTCGATCCGGTCGGCATGGGCGTCGATCAGTTCGACGGTGCTGATCTCCTTCCTATCCAGAAGGTCCTTTTGCTCGACGGCGGAGAGATAACAGAGATCGGTCGCGTCCATGGCGGCACCCCTTGTCGCTGTAGCGCGCGCAGTCTATGGAGTCAGCCAGCAGCCGTCAGCACCTCTATAAGGAGTAGACCATGGACCTCGGTTTATCGGGCAAGGCGATCATCGTGACCGGCTCGACGCGGGGCATCGGCTTGGCCATCGCCGAAGCCTGCGCGCTGGAAGGCGCGTCGGTCGCCATCTGCGGGCGCCGGCCCGACCACCTGGACGCCGCGCGCGAGCAACTCGAGGCCCACGGCGGGACGGTCTTCGCGGCGACCTGCGATATCGGCGATCCCGAGCAGGTCACCCATTTCATCGATGGCGCAGTCAAGGCGTTGGGCGGCCTCGACGGTCTTGCCAACAACCCGTCGGGCTTCGGCAGCAGCGATGACGAAACCGGCTGGCGCCAGAGCATGGAGGTCGACCTGATGGGTACCGTGCGCACCACCTGGGCCGCCCTGCCGCATCTTAAAGCAGACGGCGGCGGGTCGATCGTCAACACATCGTCAATTTCCGGCATCGGCGCTTCGGGCGGATTTCCCTATGGCGCGGCCAAGGCGGCGGTCAATCAGCTGAGCCAGTCCCATGCGCGGTCGTTCGCGGCCGACAAGATCCGTGTCAACGCCATAGCACCCGGATCGATCGACTTCCCCGGCGGTTTATGGCAGCAGGTGAAGGTCGAACGTCCGGCGGATTACGAAGCGACCTTGGCGTCGATCCCGTTCGGGCGCTTCGGGCGGCCCGACGAAGTCGCGCGCCTCGCCGCCTTCCTGTTGTCGGACGCGGCGAGCTGGGTAACCGGCCAGGTGATCGCTGTCGACGGCGCCCAGAACCTGTGATCCAGTGCAAGCCGACGGGTCGGGGCGGCTTTTTGACGTGACCTGACCAGGGGATGGCAGATCGGGAAAGCAACATGACCGCCAAGAAGCCGAACTTCCTCATCATCATGGCCGACTTCATGGGGGCGCTGGTTCTGCCACCCTATGGCAACACGATTGCGAAGACGCCGAACATGGCGCGCCTTGCCGACGACGGTGTCGTGTTCGAGAACGCCTATTGCAACTATCCGCTTTGCGCGCCGTCGCGGGCCTCGATGATGGCAAGCCTGCTGCCGTCGGAGATCGGCGTCCACGACAACGGCGCGGAGTTCCCAGCGAGCATTCCGACCTTCGCGCACTATCTGCGCGACCTCGGTTACCGCTGCGAGCTCTCCGGCAAGATGCACTTTGTCGGGCCGGATCAGCTGCACGGGTTCGACGAGCGGCTAACGACCGACACGGTGCCGGCGGATTTCGGCTGGATGCCGACACGGGAGCTGGACGGCGACTGGCCGAATGTCGATCCGATCCGCGAGTCCGGCGTTGCCGCGCGGACGCTGGGTCTCGACTTCGACGAGGAGGTCTCCCACCGGGCGATCCGGCGTTTGTACGACTTCGCCCGCGATCCCGACCTCGATCCGTTCCTGTTGACGGTATCGTATATCGAACCGCACGAGCCCTACCGAACGACGCAAGAATGCTGGGATCGCTACAGCGACGGCGAGATCGGCTTGCCCTCTGTGCCGCTGCTGGACGAAGCCGACTGGGATGCCCATAGCCGTCGACTCTATGAGCTGATGGGGATCGACAAGAACGCGCTGACCGACGAGCAGATCGTGCGTGCGCGTCACGGCTTCTACGCCATGGTGAGCTACATCGATCAACAGGTCGGCCGCCTGCTGGCCGCCTTGGACGAAACGAAGCTGGCCGACGACACCATCGTTATCGTGACCGCCGACCATGGCGCGATGATCGGCGAGCGCGGCATGTGGTGCATCGTCAACTTCTTCGAATGGACCATGCGCGTGCCATTCATTCTGCACGCGCCCGGCCGCTTCGCACCGCGCCGGGTGCCGGCAAATGTCTCCTTGGTCGATCTGTTCCCAACCCTGCTGGATCTCGCAAGCGGGGGAAACCCTCCTGACCTGGCGACGCCGATCGAAGGCCGCAGCCTGGTGCCGCTCGCCCAGGGCGGAGCGCCGGCGGACGATGACGACACGGTTTATGCCGAGATCGCCGCGGAGGGATGTGTCAAACCCGGCGCCATGGTGAAACGCGGCAGCCACAAGTTCATTCACTGCGAAGCCGATCCGCCGATGCTGTTCGACCTGGCGAGCGATCCCCAGGAGCTGAACAATCTGGCAGACAACCCGGCTTGGGCCGACGTCGTGACCTCCATGAAGGCCGCGGTCGACGCCAAGTGGGATCTCCAACGCTGGGAAGCGGATGTCGAGGAGAGTTGGCACCGGCGCCGCATGATCTATGCGACCTTTGAGAAGGGTAATCCCCCAGTTTGGGACTACGCGGTCGACAACGATCCCTGGCGCCACTATCAGCGCAGCTTCCGCGAACCCTGGCAGGACACCGAACACAAGGCGACCCTGCGCTAATCCGTCTTTTGCAAAGGACTGTTCATGAAGACACTTGCCGCACTGGTGTTTCCAGGCTTCCAAACCCTCGACTTTTTTGGCCCGCTCGAAATGCTGGGTGATCTCGGCGACCAGATTGACATCACCATCGTCGCGGAGACGTCAGAGCCGGTGCCCAGCGTTCACGGGCAGGGCCTTTTGGTCGACAAGACGGTGTCGGATGGCAGCGACTATGACCTGCTGTTGATACCGGGTGGTGACACGGCACTCGAGGCGGCAAAGAGGCCCGCCGTCACAGATTGGATCGTTGAGACGTCAAACAAGGCCGAACTCGTCATGACCGTGTGCACCGGCAGCATTCTGCTGGCCACGACCGGCCTGCTCGATGGCCGCCGGGCGACGACCAACAAGCTGGACTTCACGAAGACCGTGCCGCTTGGTCCCGAGGTCGACTGGGTGCGCCAGGCCCGATGGGTCGAGGACGGCAAGTACTTCACCTCATCGGGCGTGTCGGCGGGGATGGATATGACGCTTGCCGCCATTGCCCATCTGTTCGGCAAGGCGACCGCCGAGGAGGTCGCGGAGGGGACGGAGTACGAGTGGCACGATGACGCGAGCTGGGACCCCTTCGCCAAAAGCAGCGGTTTGGTCTGAGCGGCGACCAGGTCCGTCCGGAAGCAGTCTTGATTCGCATCACCAACACCATCAGCCTTGCCGATGATGAGATCGAGGAACACTTCATTCGCGCCCCGGGTCCCGGTGGTCAGAACGTCAACAAGGTCGCGACGGCCGTTCAACTGCGCTTCGATGCGGCCAACAGCCCGGCGCTTTCCGACGCCGTCTTGCGCCGCCTGAGATCACTGGCCGGGAGCCGCATGACCCGGGACGGCGTGATCGTGCTGACCGCCAACCGGTCGAGGTCCCAGAGCAGGAACCGCGAGGACGCGTTGGAACGCTTGATCACGCTGATCCGCGACGCCGCCACGCCGCCCGCGCGCCGGCGGCCGACAAAACCCACGGCCGGATCCAAGCGCCGGGCCGCAGAAAGCAAGCGACGGCGTGGCGAACTGAAGAGGCAACGCAGAAAGGCAGGTCCCGACGACCACTGAGCGATGACCCGCTGAGACCGAGCCGTGAACAGCCGTCGTTCTTCGGCAAGTGGGGGGTCGTCCAACATCGATCAAAGGCGATCATTCGCCAGCAACGTGCGACACAGTTCCTAGACCTAGAAGTCCAAGCATCGCTCGTTGTTGTTTTCGCTCTTCTCCTCCACCTGATTGGTCGGCGCGTCAGCCTTGAGGCAAATCGTCTTGCCGTCGGGATCCTGGCCGAAGATGGCAAACTCCGCGTTCAGGGTCCGGTTGGCCACCTCGCCGGGTGCAAGCTGCTCATTGATCGGCATGTCTTCGAGCAGGGTATCGTTATGCTCAAGGACGATCCGGACGTTGAACGGTCCGGCGGCAGCGTCGCCTATGTTGCGCACACTAAAAGCGATCTTGACCTTGCATTTCTGCGTGGCATCAGATCCCAGGCAATCGATCTGGAAATCGAGGCGCTCGTCGATCACGAGGTCAGGCCGCTTTTCTCCTTCCAACTCAATGATCCGCTCCGCGACGCTGACAATCTCGATGTCGCTGTGGCGCGGTGGATCATCGTCACCCCCCACTGTCGCCGTGGTGTAAACGGAAGCGACATCAAGGCTTTCAGGGCTATGCACAACGAGAAACCCTTCGATGTATGGTTCTGGGAACTTGCCATCGAACAGGTTCTTTCGAACGTCTTCGCAATCGACTTTCAGTGCCTCGCCATAGCGCAGCGTATCGAGGCTTATCTCATACATCTCACCAGATACTTGCTCTTCTGGAGGGTACGCAAGAGCCAGCATCTTCTTGAACGTGACGGGTTCCCTGTTCGGGTTGCGAATGTTGACGATGGTCGCGTAGCGGCCAGGTGTGAGCCGGAACTCATCGGGATCGTCCTGAATGCCGCAGATGAACTTTGCGCTGTACTCGTGAATCTCCTCAAGTTGGGCGCGCCAAACCTGGTCGCGTATGAACTGCGTCGTCGCAAAATCGATCTCAACCACGGGATCGCCGTGTTTACCGTCCTCAAAGAAGGGGGAGTCACGAAAGCCGATCTGAATGTTGTCCCAATCGTTATGACCGGTGAGCGTGTCGGCCGCATCGTCATCCGGCGCTCCCGCGCCGGACTTATCGAGGCCGCAGCCTATGATGCCGAGGAAATTAAGGTCCGTCGGCGTTGCGGGATTGTCGTCAGCACTCCCGTCGAAATCCCAATCGATGGCGCCGGCGCCTAAGCCAACCGCCCAGTCATCGTTGAAATCGCCGTCATCGCCCTGATCGATACCATCCACGTCGCGAGGTGGGCCATAGAACGTAAGAAAAGCGCCATCCTGAATCCCGATTGTCTCATCCAGGTCGTCTTCAACGAGCGCGCCGGATGTCGGCAGGACCGACCGCGAATAGTCGAACTGTCCATATGGTTGCAGTCCGTCAGTGAACGTGTAGCTCATGACACTCAGATAGTTCGGCTTGCAGTTTCGATTGTCTCCACCGCCATGGCCCAGCCCGAGGGTGTGCCCCAATTCATGCATGAAGACGCCGGCATGGTCGTTGGTTGACCCGCCGCCGATAAAGCTGCCGAGCGAGACGATAAAGTCGTTGCCCACTTCGCCTGCGGATCCTTCGGCCGTGCCGCGCACGGAGCTACCTTCTTTCTGGTCGTGAACCCACAGATTGTAGCGAAATACGAGAGCCTTTGCGGCCAACGTGTCGGGGTTACCGCGCTCGGCCGGCGTACCGAAACTGGTCGCTTTGATATCGTCGAAACAGCCGCCATCCTCGAAGTCGCAGAACTGTTGATGCGGCAGGCCTTCGTTCACCTGGACCCATAGATTGATGCCGTTGCCTTGGGTCACCGGTGCGTTGTTGAAAGCCTGAACGATGAGGTCAAGCGCTTCGTCACGCGGCCGGTGCGAATGTGTACCGCCGTCGCAATCGTTGCCAGGGACGTTGCAATCGAAATAGTCGATCTCGACGAAGATATCCTTGCGGTTCGGGTCCGCGACCATCGGAACACCCCGATAGTCATCGCCGAGATCGGTCAAGTCCAGGTCGATGTCACCGTCGAGATTGACGTCAATGCCGGCTTGTTCCCAAAGGTCCGGAAGCGAGTCGCCGTCTGTATCGATCACGAAGACGCCAACGACAAACGGGACATCCGACGGCGTGCCTCCAGGGTTCCCCGTGGTGACGTGTAGGCGCGCCATGGCATCGACTGCGACGTCGCGTAGATTGGCGGCATCTTCGGGCAAACTGAACTTGGCGACAAAATCGCCGTTGGGATCGAAGACTTGGACGCGGTGATTGACACTACCGTCCGCGACGTAAACGTTCCCGGCATAGTCAACCGCAAGACCATTCGGTGCGATGAACTGTCCGTCGCCGAGCTCGAGCGGGCCGCCGCCATCCGGATCGACACAGCCAGCCGACGTATCCAGATTGCAGAAGCTGCCGAAGGCACGAAGAAAGCCGCCATCGGAATCAAAGACTTGAACCCGTCGATTTCCTAGATCGGCGACATAAATGTTGCCGGCGTTATCCACAGCGACGTCGCTGGGATTCTGGAACTGTCCATTGTTGGAACCCTCATTGCCGAACTTGAGAACGAAGTTGCCGTCGAGATCGAAGACCTGAACCCGATCATTTCCGGCTTCCACCGTCACGATTCGATCGTTCGGGGCAAAGGCGACACCGCTAACCTCGTCAAACTGCCCGTCACCGACCGCCAATGGCCCGCCTCCATCGGGGTCGATGCAGTCCGGCCCAGGAAGGGTCACCGCGATGCATTGGCTACCGAAAGTGTTGATCACGTTAAATTCGTAATCGAGGACAACGACCTGATTGTCGTCTTCATTCGCGACAAAGAGGCGCTCACCGGGGGCGAGTGCCACGTCGGTTACCTGATCGAATGTTATGAAGGGCGAGCCGTCGAAAAAAAGCGGGGACTGATCCACGAACGCGCCATCAATGTCGTACCGCAAAATTCGATTCTTCTGTCGGTCGGCAATAAAAACGTTCCCGGCGCCATCGATATCGATGCCCCTGGCGCCGCTGAACTCACCCTCATCATTCCCAGGCTCGCCGTAGTCCGCTACAGGGTCTTCGGCTGAACCCGGCGAGATCCATGCGAGAGTTACGACGGCGGCAAAGATTGGCATCATCCAGCGAGGGTCCATGGTCCTCTCCCGAGATTTGCGCCGCATTGGTTGCTACGGCAGCAAATCGCCCATCGGCGCTCGCTGAACACAGACTAGCACACGGCGATCGATTCGACAGCGCGGAGAATGACGCCGCCAACAGCCCTATCCAATGCTGAGCTGCGGCGTTTGAGGGCGCTGGCCGAAAGCCGCATGCCGCCGTGACGGTGCCGCGCCGCCCGAGCGTGCCCGGCCGACCAGACCCTCGGCCGCGTCCAATCGACGGGTCGCCGAAAACAGACGGCGGCGTGGCGAACTGAAACGGCAACGCATAAACGCAGGTCCAGACGACCACTAGAGGGTGGGTCGTGCTCAGCCCGGTCGCTTGGGAATGGTCCGGTCGATGCCGCGTGCGATCTCTTTGGCGGGGTCATAAAACGGCAACGGCACGATCTCGCACGATAGGCGTGTGCCGTCATGTGAGTCGAGCGCGAGCGTGCGGCCGACCCAATCGCCGGGTTCGTCGAACCGGACATAAGCGATGCCGGCGTTGAGGCTCGGCGACCAATGCTTGGCCGTCAGCTGGGCGACCTGTCTGTTTCCGTCATAGACGTCGGCACCTGGGGCAAACGTCAGGCCGAACCGCCCGAAATCTGCCCCGGCGTCACGACAGATCAGCCCCAGCAACAAACAGGTCTGATCCGCGTCCTGCAGCGCCTCACGGCCGATGAAGTCGGGCTTGTCGAGTTCGACAAAACGGCCCAGCCCCGCGGCAAACGGTGTCATGGTCGCATCCATGTCCGATCCGTTGTTGAGAATACCGGCTTCGACCCGCCGGATTCCCATGGCCACCGGGTTGCAGAACGCCAATCCGTGCGGCTCGCCCTTGGCGATCAGATGATCCCACAGGGCCGGACAGTCGGTCTTGTCGCCCTGCGTATAGACCTCGAACCCGAGTTCGCCGGTCCAGCCCGTGCGGGACACCAGGACTTTCTGGCCGCCCATATCGACCATGGCCGTGTGGAAGTAGCCGAGCCCTTGCCCGACCGCCCCGCCGGTCACGCTGTCGAGAACATCCAGCGATGTCGGGCCCTGAATCTGCAGCACCCAGGACTGCGGGTCCTTGATCTGGACGTCCAGGCCATAGGCATGAGCTTTGAGCCAAAGGTCGAACTCGCCATCGGCCACGACATACCAGAATCTATCGTCGGCTAGGCGTATCACCACGCCGTCCATAAGGATGCCGCCGTCGGGAAGGCACGCGACCGCATAGCGCGCGCGATTGACCTTCAGTGTCGCGATGGTGCGCGAGAAGATTGTCTCGAGAAGTCGCAGGCTGTCCGGTCCGGCGATCTCGATCGGACGTTCGGGAATGTCGAACAGACCAGCCTGCTGCCTCAAACGCCAGTAGTCGTCAGCCGGATCAACGTCTGTCATGAACGCGACGAGCCGGCCCGCGTAAACGGTGAACATGGCGTTTGGCGTGATGTGCTTGTCGAGGAAGGGCGAGCTTTCGAACCGGTCCGAGGCGACAGGAACGGAGGGGTGTGAGGTGATGTAGTCTGAGGTGAACATAGTCAGTCTCTGGCTTCGCGTTCGGTCCGCCGCGCTACTTCGGTGCCGTTCATCGGTTGATGACGAGGGCTTCTCCGGCAAGCACGCGGATCATTGGAGATCAGTAAGAGTCCTTCATTTCATGGTTGCGCGTGGCGTAGCGCAGAATCATCGTCGGAAACGCGTTGATGCCAAAGGCATGGTTCGCATTCTCCGCAGCGTCGCCGACGCGGCAGGCGCCGGTGTCGTGTTCGTTGACGTGGCAGTTCGGATCGTCGGGCGCGATACCGAAATGAGCCCGGATGGCATTGATCTCCGCATGCGAGTCGATCTGACCCGGCGGCACGTTGAGCGTCTCAGATATGTTGACCAGGCGCTCACCGGCGGCCGTGCGCGACAAGGAAATCTCCGACCGGCCTTCCGGCGCGCCGAAGTCGCCGAGCACCAGGTTCAATCCGCCGGTATCCCAGTCGTCATAGGTCGCGACATTGCCGGCGTTGTAACCCATGGCGATCAGGTGCTCGAAGGCCTCTCTTGGTGTCATGTCCAGTGTGACGCCCCTGATCGGCATCGAAGAGATTAACGCGGGGTCACGAACGATCTCCCCGGCCTCAGCCTGTGATCCCAGAAACATCGTAAAGACCGCCAACCATACGCAGCGTCGCGCCAAATGCATCGCAACTCCCCTCCAACAAGCGCGCAAGACACCGATAATGATAAGTGAACGCCACGGCCCTGCCTACCGGCCGCGGAACGGGGCTGGCGATGATGCGTACGGGCCGGACTGATCGGGTTGGCGCGTGGCATCGCGTCATCCTATGCTCTACCGCGTTGGCCGGGAGGGGAATGTCATGCGTGACTTGCGCATCTGCTTCGTGGGCGACAGTTACATCAACGGCTCCGGCGACGAAGCGGGGCTGGGCTGGATCGGACGTTTGTGCGAGCGGCGGTTCTCGGGTGCCTATCGCCTGACCTTCTATGATCTCGGCATCCGGGGCCAAACCACCGATGAGATCCGCGATCGCTGGAAAGATGAATGCCTGGCGCGTTTCTCCGAGGGCGCCGACAACCGTATCGTGCTCCAGTTCGGCATCAACGACGTCGCGGAGGTGAGGGGTGTTGGCCGCCGCGTCGCGGAGGATGCCTCCGTCGCGAACGCCGAAGCGATTGTCGGCGAGGCCCGTGACTTGGCGCCGGTCCTGTGGGTCGGTCTTCCGCCGGCAAACGTGGCGTGTTCGCCGATGCGCCCCAGCGAAGGTCTGGAGCTCGATTTCAAGCAGGAAACCGCCGTCGCGCTCAATCAGCGTTTCATGGCGTTGGCCGCCAAGCTCGGCGTGCCCTATCTCGACATTCAAACGCCGCTTCTGGCCGACCGCCGCTATAGGGAGAGCCTGACGCGAGGCGATCGGATGCACTGCGACGGATCCGGCTACGCCATCATGGCCGATCTCGTCGATGCGTGGCAGGCTTGGTCACGTTGGTTCGAAACAAACACCTTTGGCAGGGGCACGGGGGCCAGTTGAGAGGCGCCGAAGCGAGCCTGTTGCGGCGATGCGACGGAGAGCCTCTACCGCAAGGATGAACCGGAGGGCGGTGTTCTTGTCATCGATGTGGAATCCACATCCCAAGACGGCGACATCCTCACGGATATCGGCAGCGTGGCGTGCCAACTCGGTACGAGCGGAGATTTCGGCGACGAAATCGATCTCAGCGATCCCTTGCCGATCTCCGGCGACTTCGCTGTGGCTCTGCAGCGGCTCTGATTAATCGCGATCCGCTCTGGTCGCCTGAGACTGACCCTACTCGCGCAGCATCCTGCGGTCCTGCCATTTGCGCCAACCAACGACGAGCGGCAGGAACCACGGCGTGCCGTAATAGAAGGGGCGGGTCGGGAACGGCCGATCGTCCAGGGGTGTGGCCGAGGCGGGGTCGCCCGCGATGCGCAGCGCCGTCTGGTGGCCCAGATAGGTGCCCAGCGGCACGCCCACCGCGCACCAGCCGAGCGCGTAGTGGATGCCGTCATGGGTGCCGGTGTGCGGCAGCATGTCGAAGCTGAAGGCGACCTTTCCCGTCCAGCAGTGTGTGAGCTTGACGCCGTCGAGCGCCGGCACGACGCGTGTCATCTCCTGATAGAGGCGGCGCGCCTTGTCATGCAGATTGCCGAGCTCCTCGCCCGTCGTGCCGCCGAAGAGGATACGGGTGCCGTCTTCGTTCGGCCGGATCCAAATCGGCGTGTTGCAGATCTCCAGGAGCGGCCGACCCCGAGGCAGAATCGTCGCCATGAGCTCGGGCGTGATCGCCTCGGTGGCGACCATGAAGGCGGAGATCGGCACGACGCGACGGCGATGCCAGGGCAGCGCCTTAGGCGTGTAACCGTTGGTCGCCACGACGACATCGCGCGCCCGAATGGTCCCCCTGGGCGTGGCGACCGAGAACCCGCCACCTGATCGGTCGACCGACGTCGCTGGACAGTAGCCGATGACATCGGCGCCCTGGGCGCGGACCCGCTCGACCAGGCCGCGATGATAGAGGCCCGGATGGATGATGCCGTTGCCGCGCAGGATCTGGCCGCCGTGATAGATGTCGCTGGCGATCTCCTCATGCTGGCGCTCGGGCGGGATCATCTCCGCGTCGATGGGAACGCCGTCGGCGCGCATCATGTCGAGGTCTTTGGCGAGCTTGTCGTAGAAGCGCTTGGAGGGCGCCGCCAGAAACCGGCCGCTGTCGCGGTAGTAGCAGGTGATCTGCTCGTCGCGGATCAGGCCGGCGGCATAGTCGTGAGCGGTGACCGCCATGGTGGCGAGTTCCGCCGCCGCATCGCGACCGAGCTTGGCGGCAAGATCGCTGTACTTGAAGGCGAGGCCGCGCCCCAGATAGCCGGCATTGCGCGTGCTGGCGCCATGGCCGACCGCCTCGGCGTCCAGCACGACCGCCTTTCTGCCTAATCGCGCCAGGGAAAGCGCGCAGGAGAGCCCGACATTGCCGGAGCCGATGATAACCACGTCGGCCTCGGCCGGTGGCATCTGTTCGTCGGTCTCGTCGTGCGGCGCCAAGTCCCACCAGTAGGGCGTTTCCTTGAAACCGTCGGCAAAGAGGTCGGCCATGGTTCATCCCCCGCTGTTGTCGGTCATGGTAGCGCGATGTTGAGAGGCTGACACCCGCCTCGGCGCGAGTCCGCACGAGGCGAGCACGACATGTCGCGCCATTGAAGAACCGGTTACCTTGAACGCCTCTCGCGCAACCGCTCGATCACCACATAAAGGACCGGGACCAGCACGAGGCTAAGCACGGTCGCGACAATCATGCCGCCGAACACCGCGGTGCCCAGCGACTGGCGGGCCGCGGCACCGGCGCCGCTGGCGAGGACCAGCGGCAGCACGCCGATGATGAACGCGAAGGCTGTCATCAAGAGCGGCCGCAGGCGGATGCGGGCCGCCTCCAACGCCGCCTCCTCGATACCCAGACCGTCCTGGCGGCGGCGCCGCGCGAACTCGATGATCAGGATCGCGCCCTTGCTGGCCAGACCGATCAGCATCACCAGGCCGATCTGCGCATAGAGATCGTTGTCGAAGCCGCGCACATACTGCGCCACCAGGGCGCCGAACATGGCAAGCGGCACGGCCAGCAGCACCATCAACGGCATGATCCAGCTTTCGTACTGGGCGGCCAGGAAGAGGAAGGCGAACACCACCGCCAGCGCGAAGATCAGTGGCGCCACGTCGCCGGCCTGGAGTTCCTGATAGGCGTTGCCGGTCCATTCGTAGGTGTAGCCACGCGGCAGGCTCTGCTCGGCGACTTCCTCCATCGCGTCGATTGCCTCGCTCGAACTGTAGCCCTCGGCCGGCGAGCCGCTTATCTCCAACGCGCGGAAGAGGTTGTAGTGATAGATGGTCCGCGTGCCGACATCCGGATGCAGGGTCACCAGGGCGCTGAGCGGGACCATCTCGCCGGCCGCGTTGCGCACATAGAGTTGCCCGATGTTCTCCTGCGTTTGCCGCGCGTCGACATCGGCCTGCAGATAGACTTCATAGACGCGCCCGAAGATGTTGAAGTCGTTGACATAGGCGCCACCGAGGAAGGTCTGCAGCGCATCGAAGATATCGCTGATCGCCACGCCTTCAAGCATGGCCTTTTCGCGATCGAGGTCGATGTAGAGCTGTGGCGTGGTAGCCGAGTACTGGCTGAACAGCCCTTCCAGCTCTGGGCGCGCGTTGCCGGCCGCGATCAGGCTTGTCGCGATATCCTCCAAGTCGGCGATGGATCCGCCGGTCGTGTCCTCCAGTTCAAACTGAAAGCCGCCGGTCGGTGACAAACCGAAGATCGGTGGCGGGTTGTATGTCTGAAAAACGCCGCCGGGGATGTCGTCAAACTTGGCCTGGGCTTGGGCGATCAGCGACTCAACGTCCTCGTTGGCGTCGCTGCGGTCGCTCCAGGGTTTGAGCACGACAAACAGGTTGCCGATATTGGGCGCTGACGTGTTCGTCAGTGAATTGAAGCCGGCGAAGGTGATCACGCCCTCGATGCCGGGCATCCGGTGCAGGACTTCGTAGCCTTGGTTGACGACCTCCTGGGTCTTTCCAAGCGAGGTGCCTTCGGGCGTCTGCAGGCTGACGATGAAGTAGCCCTGATCCTCGTCGGGAATGAATCCGGCCGGGACGATCGTGAACATGAAAACGGTCGCGGCGAGCAGCCCGATGAAACCGAGCATCACCATTTTGCGATGGCGTACCAGCTTACCCACGGCCGTCTCGTAGCGTTTGGAGAACCAGGTAAAGCCGGCATCGAAGCGCTGTATCAGTTTGGGCTTCGGCTTGGCGCTACCGAGGAGGAGGCTGCACAAGGCCGGGCTCAGGGTCAGCGCATTGATCGCCGAGATCGCGACAGCCGCAGCAATGGTCAAGGCGAACTGTTGATAGAGCTTGCCGGACAAGCCTGGTATCAACGCGACGGGAATGAAGACCGCCATCAAGACCAGCGAGGTCGCGATGATGGGGCCGGTTACTTCGGCCATGGCACGCCGCGCCGCCACCTTCGGGTCCTTCTCGCCCAATTCGATGTGCCGTGAGACGTTCTCGACCACCACGATCGCGTCATCCACCACCAACCCGACGGCAAGCACGAGGCCGAACAGGGTCAGCAGATTGATTGAGAAGCCGAGCGCCAACATCATGCCGAACGTGCCGACAAGACACACCGGGATGGTGATCAGCGGAATCAGCGCGGAACGCAGGCTGGGCAGAAAGATGACAACGACGATGATGACGAGAAAGATCGCCTCGCACAGTGTGACGATCACATCGTGGATCGCTTCGCGGTCAAACTCCGTGGTGTCGTAGAGGACGCGGTACTCCAGGCCTTCCGGAAAGTCCTTCGATAAGTCGGCCATCAGGGCACGTACGCCCGTCGCCAGCGCCAAGGCGTTGGCGCCCGGCAGCTGCGAGATGGCAAGCCCGACGCTCTGCCCACCGTCGAGATGTGAGGTGAACGTGTAGTCTTCTGCCCCCAGCTCCACACGCGCCACGTCTTTCACGCGGATGATCGCGTTGTCGTCACCGGTGCCAAGGATGATGTTCTCGAACTGCTCAGGTGTCTCCAGTCGCCCCAGTGTCGTCAGCATCAGCTCGAACTTCTGGTCCGATGGCGCCGGTGGCTCACCAATGGCACCGGCGGCAACCTGCTGGTTCTGATCGGTGACGGCGTCGAAGACGTCACCGGCGGTCAGGCCCAGGCTGGCAAGCTTCTGCGGGTCGAGCCAGATGCGCATGGCGTAAAGCCGTTGCCCCCACACCTGAACCTTGCCGACGCCTGGAATCCGCTTCAGCCGTTCGTAGATGTGGATGTCGGCGTAGTTCGACATGAACAGACTGTCGAATGTGCCGTTAGGCGAGATAAGGTTGACGACGATGGTCAGATCCACCGCCTCTTTGGTGACGTTCACGCCTTGCGCCACCACCTGGTCGGGCAGGTTCGACATCGCGGTCGATACACGTTTGTCGACGTCGATATTGGCGATGTTGAGATCGTAACCTTCCTCGAACGTGACCGTGATGTTGGAGGTGCCGTCGTTGGAGCTGGTCGACGACATGTAGACCATGCCCTCAACGCCGTTGATCACCTCTTCCAGCGGCGTGGTCACGGCCTCTTCGACCACGTCGGCGCTGGCGCCGGTGTAGGTGGCGTTGACGACGACGGTCGGCGGCACGACCTCCGGAAACTCGCCCACCGGCAGGACCGGGATCGCGATCAAGCCTGCCAGGACAAAGATAATCGCGATGACGGAGGCGAAGATCGGCCTGTCGATGAAGAAATTGCTCACCATGACACGCCATCAGATAGGCCGGTCACACATGGCTGTCGCTGGCGAAGGGGCATTCAGCCCTCGACGGGTTCTGAGGGTTGGTCTCGTTCTATCCGCACCGTCGTGCCGGATCTAACCTTCTGCAGGCCTTTTACGATGACGGTCTCGCCGGCCTCGAGGCCCTCTTCGATGATGCGCCGGCCCTCATAGAGGCGTCCTATCTTGACCCGCCGCATCTGGGCTTTGTCTTCTTCATCGACAACAAAGACGTAGAAGCCCGCCTGATCCTGGCCGACCGCTTCGGCCGGCACCGTCACCTGGTCGGGCTGTTCGGCCAATTCGATACGGACGACGGCATACTGCCCCGGCCGCATCGTGTCGTCGGGATTGGGAAACGCCGCGCGGAAGGCGATCGTGCCCGTCAACGGATTGAAGCCGGGGTCGACGAAGTCGAGAAGCGCCATGTGCGGGTGTTTCGTGCCGTCCAACAGTTCGATCGTTACCGGCAGATCATCGTAGATGTCCCGGTGCTCGCGAAAGCTCAGGTACTGGGCTTCGCTGAGGCTGAGATAGATATACATCGGATCCATCTGCACCAGCTCCGCCAGGACGGTCTCGCCGCCGGTGACGACATTGCCGACGTCTTGCAAGATCCTGCCGACGCGACCGTCGATCGGCGCCTGGACGGTGGTGAACGCCAGATTGAGTTGCGCGTTCGCTACCGCGGCCGCGCTGCTGTCGTAGGTGCCTTGCGCCTCCTGGGCGGTAGCGGTCGCCTGATCAACACGTTCCGGCGCGACCGTGCCGTCCTGCGCCAGTTCCGTCATGCGTTGCAGCTGCTTGTTCGCGAACGCCAGACTGCCGCTGTCCTTGGCTTGCTGGCCAAGCAACTGCTCGAGCTCGAGTTCGTAGGGTCTTTGATCGATGACGAACAGTGTGTCGCCCCTGGCGACATCGCTGCCTTCGACAAAGTTGCGTGTTTCGATATGGCCGTCGACCAGCGCCTGAATCTCAACGGTGATGGATGCTTCCGTGCGACCGGTCAGCTCAAGATAGAGCGGCACCGTCTCCAGGATTGCCTCAGTTACGATAACCTTTGGCGGCTCCGCGGTCTTGGCCTCGGACTCCTGATCGTCACACCCGGCGGCCAGTACCAGCAACAGAGGAAGGATCGACAGGCGACGCGGACTGATACCCCACATACGTTGCACAGGCTCCCCCACCTCGCTACCGGCGGTGTCAAGCTTACGGTGTCCTGTCGTTGACCGGCAACCGCTAACTCGGCGCCGAGCGCGTCGCCAGAGGCCGCCGAGCGCGAACGCAGGGTGTTCACGTTGGGCTTCCGCTTCTCCGCGACTTTGGGGTAAAAGGCGCGCGCGGCCTGAGCCGCACCACACACAAACACATCGTTGAAGCAGGAGCGCGCCTTGGCGGCTTATCAATACGTTTATGTCATGAAGGGTCTCACGAAGACCTATCCCGGTGGGCGCGAGGTGTTGAAGGACATCTGGCTGAGTTTCCTGCCGGGTGCGAAGATCGGTGTCCTCGGCCCCAACGGCGCCGGCAAGTCGACCCTGATGAAGGTCATGGCCGGCATCGAGACCGAGTTCAACGGTGAGGCCTGGGCCGCCGAGGGCGTCAAGGTCGGCTATCTGCCCCAGGAACCGGAGCTTGATGACTCCAAGGACGTCATGGGTAACGTCATGGAGGCAATGGCCGAGACCAAGGCGCTGCTGGATCGGTTCAACGAAGTGGCGCTGAAGTTCGCCGAGCCGATGGACGACGACGAGATGGCGGCGCTGATCGAGGAGCAGGGCGAACTGCAGGAGCAGATCGACGCGGTCAACGGGTGGGATCTCGAGCGCACGCTGGAAATCGCCATGGACGCGCTGCGCCTGCCGCCGGGCGACGCGGCCGTGACCAATCTGTCCGGCGGCGAGCGGCGCCGCGTCGCGCTGTGCCGACTGTTGCTGCAGAAACCCGATCTTCTGCTGCTGGACGAGCCGACCAACCATCTGGACGCCGAGTCCGTCGCCTGGCTGGAGCGCCACCTGGAGGACTACGAGGGTACGGTCGTCGCCGTCACCCATGACCGCTACTTCCTGGACAATGTCGCCGGCTGGATCCTGGAACTGGATCGCGGCCAGGGCATTCCCTATGAAGGCAACTATTCCGGCTGGCTCGATCAGAAGCAGAAACGCTTGGAGCAGGAAGGCCGCGAGGAGGCGGCGCGCCGCCGCGTGCTGCAGCGCGAACTGGAATGGGTGCGCGAAAGCCCGCGCGCCCGCCAGGCCAAGGGCCAGGCGCGTCTGAACGCCTATGAGAATCTGCTCGCCGAAAGCCAGCAGCGCGACGAAGGTCCGTCGCGCGGTCGCATCGTCATTCCGCCCGGCCCGCGCCTGGGCGATCTGGTGATCGAGGCCGATCATTTGAACAAGGCGTTCGGCGACAAGTTCCTGATCGACGACCTGTCGTTCAAGCTGCCGCCGGCCGGCATTGTCGGCGTGGTCGGGCCGAACGGCGCCGGCAAGACGACCCTGTTCCGCATGATCGCCGAACAGGAGACGCCGGACAGCGGCGCCCTGCGCATCGGCGACACGGTGAAGCTGGGTTATGTCGATCAATCGCGGGCCGATCTGAAGGCCGACGCCAATGTGTGGGAAGAGATTTCTGGTGGCGCCGACACGATCCAGATGGGCAAGCGCGAGGTGCCGAGCCGGGCCTATGTCGGCGCGTTCGGTTTTCGCGGCGCCGACCAGCAGAAGAAAGTCGGCCAGCTGTCCGGTGGTGAGCGCAACCGCGTGCACTTGGCGAAGGTGCTGACGTCGGGCGCGAACCTGTTGATGCTGGACGAACCGTCGAACGATCTGGATGTCGACACGCTGCGCGCGCTGGAAGACGGGCTAGCCGAGTTTGCCGGCTGCGCCATCGTCATCAGCCATGATCGCTGGTTCCTGGACCGCATCGCGACCCACATCCTGGCTTTCGAGGGCGACAGCCATGTCGAGTGGTTCCAGGGCAACTACGAAGCCTATGAGGAAGACCGGCGCCGGCGCCTGGGCGCGGAGGCCGACCAGCCCCATCGCATCAAGTACAAACCATTGACACGATGAGGGTCGTTCACCCGCTGAGGCCGCGCGCGATGCACGCATGAGCGTGGCGGGTAACGGACGGGCAGGCGGCACCGGCCTGATCCTGCTGATGGCCTATCTGACCGGTATCGGTCAGTTGGCGCTGAGCCTCTACCTGCCGTCGCTGCCGGCAATCGCCGACGACTATGGTGTGCCCGACGCCCAGGTCCAGCTGACGTTCACGCTTTTCATTCTGATCTTCGCGGTCGTGCAGTTGATCGTCGGGCCGTTATCCGATCGCTACGGACGTCTGCCGGTGCTGCACGCGGGCCTGATCGTCTTCAGCGTGGCAAGTCTGGTCTGCATGATCGCGCCAACGGTCGAGATCCTGATCGCCGCGCGCATCGTCCAGGCCTTCGGCGCCTGCGTCGCGCCGACCTTGAGCCGCGCCATCGTGCGCGATCGCTATGAGGGAGCGGAGTCCGCGCGCGTGCTGGCCGCCATCGGCATGGTCATGGCGTTGGCGCCGGCCTTCGGGCCGACCGCCGGCGGCTTTATCGCGACCTGGTTTGGTTGGCGTACTGTGTTCGGCGTCCTGACCGCGCTCGGGCTGTTGAGCATTGTATTCGTCTACCTGTCGCTCGACGAGACGCTGCCCCGGGATCGCCGGCGGCGCGCGCAGATCACCTCGATTGTCGCGCGGTACTTTTCCTTGTTGCGGGACAGCCGGTTTCTGGCGCCGGCGCTGGTGGTCGGTTTTGGTATGGCGGGCCTGGGTGGCTACATCGCCGGGGCGCCATTCGTCTTTATCCGCCTACTCGACGTATCGCCCCAGGTCTTCGGCATGTTCTCCATGCTGAATGTCGGCAGTTTCGCCTTGGGCAGCGCCATTGCGACGCGTCTGACGGGCCGCGTCTATTCGGTCACCGTCATGATTGCGATTGGCTCCGCCTTGTCGGCGCTTAGCGGCATTGTCTTGATCATCACGATGGCGCTGGGGTTTTGGTCGGTCTTGTCTATCCTGGCGCCCATGGCCTTTTACTTTGTCGGCATGGGCCTTTCGATGCCCAACGCCATGGCCGAAGCCATCAACCGCTATGCGGACGATGCCGGTCTGGCATCGGCCTTGCTGGGCTTCCTGCAGTTCGGCGGCTGGGCAGGCGCGAGCCTGGCAGTCGGCGCGTTGGGTACTGGTACGCCGGTGCCGTTGGCGGCGGTCGTTTGTGCCGTTGGCCTGGGCATGCTGGCCGCCGCGCTGCTCATTCTGGCGCGCCGTGCGCCGGGAACGTGACAGCGTCCGTGCGCCCGACACCACACACTGACTGGCCCATGGTGGTCGAGGTGCATGGCGAACTCGTCAGCGTGGAGGAACCGTCGGGTGACATCAGGCGCTGTGCCGTCTCGCCGGATGCGCCGTTCTTTCCGGTGATCGGCGACCGCGTCGTGGTCGACGAGGATGGGCCGCGCGGCCGACCGGTGGTGGTCGACGCCGCGCCGCGCCAAAATCGTCTGGCACGGTTGCGCCATGACCGGACGCGCCGTTCCGACGCGGGTGCGGAGGAGCACGTGCTGGCCGCCAACATCGATCTCGCCGTCATCGTCGTCGCCGCCAAACGTCCGCCGTTTCACCCCCGCCTGATCGACCGCTACCTCGTGCTCTGCCAATACGGCGGCATCGACGCGGCGGTTGCCGTCAACAAGGCGGATCTGACCGACGATCTGCCCGATCTCTCGATCTACCGCGATCTCGGCCTGCCGATCGTCGAGGTGTCAGCCAAGACCCATCGCGGCTTGGATGAGTTAAGGCGCCTGATCGACGGCAAGCTGGTGGTCTTCGCCGGCCACAGCGGTGTCGGCAAGTCGTCGCTGGTCAATGCCCTGGTCGGTGAGGCGGCGGCCGAGACGGCGGAGGTCGGCGGCAAGCGCGGGCAGGGGCGTCACACGACGTCCGTCGCGACCTTGCACTGGCTGGACGACGAAACCGGCGTCGTCGATACGCCTGGCGTACGCTCGCTCGCCATGACCGGCATCAGCCCGCAGGAGCTGGCCGGATACTTCCCGGAGTTCCTCGACTTGATCCCCGCATGCCGGTTCCGCGACTGCACACACGATCACGAACCCGGTTGCGCCGTTCGTGAGGCCGCTGAGGCGGGCGAGATTCCGCCGGCGCGTTACGACAGCTACCTACGCTTGCTGCGCGACGACTAGTCATCATTGGCCCATACCGATGGCTAACCGCTGGTTGCGTATCCGCCGCCGGGCGCCTCAGGGTTGGATCAAACAGTCAAGCGATTCCATCCAGACACAATCTGCTCTAGGCTGCTGTCAAAGGGGAGGGGGTGCCCGTGGATCTTTCTGTCGTTAGTGTTCCTATGGTCGTGAACCTTTTGGTCCTGATGCTCATCGGCATGGGACCGAAAATCGCGCTGGTTCCGTTTCTAGAGAAAACCAAACATCTTGAGGCGCACCAGCAGCGTGAAGTCGGCGTCAAGATGGTCAAGACGGCCTTCATCACGGCGATCGTGCTGTTTGCATGCGGCGCGTTGCTGATGCGGCTTCTGCACATTTCCGGCGGCGCCATCAGCATCGCGGGCGGAATCATTCTGTTGATCCTGGCGCTCGGCATGTTCGCTGGACCCGGCAAGAAAAAGGAAGAAGGGGCCGAGGACGAGCCGACTGATATCAACAGCATGGCGGTCTACCCGCTGGCCATACCCTATCTGCTCAATCCGGTCGGCATCGCGGTCTTGATCATCGCGTCCGGCGAGGTCGGCTCGATCTGGGCGGTGCTGGTTGTCCTTGCCGTCATTATCGTGATTGCCGGGTTCGACTACCTGATCTTCAGCAATATCGACAAACTCTCGAAGCGGCTCAAACCGACAACGCTGGTCATCTCGGAGGTCGTCTTCGGCATCCTGTTGATCGCGCTCGCCGTCGAAATGGTCGTCGCCGGCCTCGGCCGCTTCGGCATCATCGAAGCGGTGCATCACTGACCAGTCAAGGACTCACCCGATTAGCGACGGTCAGGAAGGAAGTCGTCGGGGTGGGATGGTTGGCGTGACGCAACCCGCAGCAGGCGACTAAGAAGCGCGGCGTATCCGCGCGCGTCATCGATGGCACGATGGGTGTGTTCGTGTTCACCAAGCCATGCCTTCGGAATGTCGATGTCGCCGTGGGGATCGGTTCGATTGAAAACGCCGGAGATGTAGGAGCCAATATCGAGTGCACCCGACGTGAAGATGCATCGTCCCCAATAGGGAACGTCTAGGAGGTAGGTGTCGGTGTACTCCCGCAGGTAGGCATCGATCCAGCTTCCGTCAAAGGCGAGAGGCCGTGCTGCAAACGAGCGCGGACCATCAAAGCTCTCAACCCAGTCGGCAAATGCTGTCATGACCTCCCGCGGCGGCTGCGGATCCGCTGTTGCGGCTTTCCACGCTTCCGGCTGAGACCGCCAGAAGGTCATGGTCTGGTGATTCGGCTGTTTATCAGGTCGGGGCTCGAGGACTGCTTCGAACGTGCCGCAAATCTCACCATCTTCGCGCACGACGACGGTCGCGAAGCTGAGCATCGAGTTGTCTAGGGGCGAAGGCCCGTCGCTCTCGATATCGGTGACAAAGTAGTGTGCGAGCCGTTTGATCTTCGACCTGCTTTGGCAAGCGTACGAAGCCGTCCTACCGCGCGCGGGGCATGGTGGCAAAGCGGCCGAGGTCGACGCGGGTTTCAGGCGGCAGGTTGACCGCCGCCTCCAGAAGCGCGGCGTGCATGGTCTCCTGCATGGTGGTGCTTTGGCGTCTGAGTTCGGCGAGCGCGGCCGCGGCGGCTTCCGCATCGAACGGCTCCGCCAGCATGACGTCCGATACCGCGTGACGGGCGTCGCGCAGGCTGTCCATGGCTTCGTGGACCTTGTCGCGGTTGTTCTCGAAAACCGCCAAGACGGCTTCGCGCTGCTCGTCGGGCAGGTCGTGCACCAGGCGCGTCACGGAGAACTTCGGGCCCATGTGCTGGTCATAGACCCATCGCGCGCCCATCCAGCCGATCAGGAAAAAGTTGAACGCCAGCGACACGACGAGCACGACGCCCAGGACCTTTGTCCATCGCCCCAACCCGTTCATAGCGTCAATCCGTCTTCGGCGTGCTGGCCGAACACGAAGTCGGTCAGGTCGACGGTCGAGGGGTTGTCTTCCATCAGGCCGACGAAGATGCCGAGGCCGGCGGCGAATAGAAGCGCCGCGGCGGTCTTCAGCAGCGGGGTGACGATGCGCGGGTTTTCGGTCTGCTCCATCATATCGATGTCAGCCGCGATGCGTTCGGCCAAACCGTCGCTGGCGCCTTCCACTCGCCAGGCGTTCAGCGCCCGGTCGAGCTCGCGCTCGCTCAACAGACCATGGATGTTGTTTGTCTCGTTCATTGTTGTTTCCGTTACTCGCGAAGGCCGGCCAAACTGACGCGCAGGCTGCGCCTGGCCCGGACCAATAATTGCTCAACCGCTCCTACAGTCAATTCCATCACGCTCGCCGCTTCCGCGTTGCTCATGCCTTCATAGAAGCACAAGACGAGCGCCGTCTTCTGTCGTTCCGGCAGTTCCTGGATGGCATCCTGGACCGCGTCGGACACCCCCTTGGCCGCCAGCCCGTCGAAGGCGCTTGGCGCCTCATCGACGGTATCCTCGGGCACCTCGCCCCCATAGCGTTTGTTCTTGCGCGCATGGTCGATGCAAAGATTGACGACCACGCGGTAGAGCCAGGTCGATACCCGGGCGCGGCCCGATTCCCAGCGCGGTGCGTGCCGCCACAAACGCATCATGGCGTCCTGGGCGACGTCTTCGGCTTCGCTCTGGGCACCACCCAGGCTGCGCCGCGCGATCGTCACGCAACGGTCCAGGTGCCTTTCGACCAGCCCGGCAAAGGCTTCGCGGTCACCTTCGCCGGCCAGCTTCATGAGTTCGTCGTCGTCCAAGCCTAGCATGATAAAGCGTTGAGACGACAAGGAAAACTGCTGTTGGACGACGTCCTCCGGCGGAGTTGCCACGATTTGTATGTTCGTCGCCAAATCCATGATTACTGATGATACGTAGAGTCGATGGGCGTCCTACGCGGGGTCCAAAAGATTGAACACATGTCCAATCTGCTCTAGTTTAAGACGCAGCGGGACTACGGTTCGTGAGGAGGGCTATGAACCGTCAGCAGACAGTGCTTCTGGTCGAAGACACGCCACCCTTGGCGCGTGTCTACAAGGAGTACTTGCGCTTCGAGCCCGTCTCCGTTGAACACGTCGAAACCGGCGAGGCGGCGTTTTCGTCAATCGACAAACAGGCGCCGGACGCGGTCCTTCTCGATCTCAGACTGCCCGACATCGATGGCTTGGAAATCTTGCGCTGGATCAAGCAACGCCAGTTGCCGTGCCCCGTCGTCATCATCACCGCCCACGGCTCGGTCAGCGCGGCGGTCGAGGCGATGCGCGACGGCGCGTACGATTTCCTGGTCAAACCGTTCAGCCAAGAACGCCTGATCGTCACGTTGCGCAACGCGCTGGAGCGGCGCGAACTGCAGCGTCTGGTCGACGGCATGACGAGCGAGACACGACACAGCTCCTTCGCCGGCTTCATCGGTTCGTCGATGGAGATGCAAAGCGTCTACGCGACCATTCAAAGCGCCGCGCCCAGTCAGGCATCGATCTTCATTACCGGTGAGAGCGGCACCGGCAAGGAGCTGTGCGCCGAGGCGATTCACCATCTAAGTGAGCGCTCCGACGGGCCGTTCATGGCGCTCAATTGCGCGGCAATACCGCGCGACCTTCTGGAGAGCGAGCTGTTCGGCCATGTGAAAGGCGCGTTTACGGGCGCGGTTTCCAATCGCGACGGCGCGGCGACCTTGACCGATGGCGGCACGCTGTTCCTGGACGAGATCTGCGACATGGCGCCGGCGCTGCAGGCCAAGCTGTTGCGTTTCGTGCAAACCGGAACGTTCCAGCAGGTCGGCTCAAGCCGGTCGGAGCGGGTCGATGTGCGTTTTGTCTGCGCGACCAACCGCAATCCCTTGAAGGAGGTCGAGAGCGGCCGGTTCCGCGCCGACCTCTATTACCGCCTGCATGTCATTCCGATTCACCTGCCGCCGCTCAACCGGCGTGACGACGACGTCATCGACATTGCCGAAAACTTCCTGCGTGAGTTCGCGCGCCAGGAAAGCAAACCGTTCGCGCGGTTGGACGCCAGCGTGCGCGATCTCTTCCGTGCCTATTCATGGCCGGGCAATGTCAGGGAATTGCAGAACATCATCCGTAACGTGGTAGTCTTGAACACCGGCGAGGTCGTGACGCGCGAGATGCTGCCGCCTCCACTGGACGGCTCGGCCGGGCTGCCGCAGCCGGCCAACGATCCCTTGCGCAAACGCAGGGCCGATGCCGCACCTGGTGATTTGACGGACGTCGATATCCGTCCGCTGCACGAGGTCGAACGCGAGGCGATCGAAGCAGCTCTGCGTCTAAGCGAGGGCAACGTGCCACGCGCCGCCGCGCTGCTGGAGATCAGTCCGTCGACCGTCTACCGCAAGCTGCAAAGCTGGAACGAAGGGACGAACGCGGTCTAGAGCCGGCCTACCCTAGGGCGAACAGCCGAACTCGATCGCCAGGCCGGCTAGGTCGTCACGAGTTCGAAGAAGATCGGGTTGAAAGAGGTCGTCTGTACATGTTGATGCACTGGCGTCGGAGAGTGCTTAAGCCACTACCCACCGCGTACAAATCGGCAACTTAGAAGTTTGTAGATTAATCGTAGCAGTAAGATTGAAGCTAGGTTTGCCAAAAACAGCGGAATGAAGTTTCTTGAGAAGTACTTGACCTCCCATATGAAACCTTCCCAAGTAATAAACCCATAGTGATAGATCCATATTCCGTCAAATTTTAGCGCTTCGTTTCCTTCCAGAGACCTCATCGCTATAATTGATACGCTTATCGTAACAAATATGATAAGCGCGATAATGTAGTATGCACAGAAAGCGATTGCAAAGTTTAAGTGTCGATAAACGATTAGTAAGATTTTATTGGATAAATAGAAAGCTAGAAGCGACCAAACGGCATGCCCCAAAGTATCTAGTACATAGTATGGATGGTATTTTCCGGCGACCCAGTATGTCCAAACAGCAAAGAAAAAACTCGCGATAAAGAAATAGACCAAGTGTTCATACCAACGCCCTAACGGCGCGACACGGTTCTTTAGGTTGAACTCTGGTGTTTCCATGAGATGATATCGTAATGCTGTCTTCAACGTAGCGAAGGGTAGACTCCGCAACTCTTGCCCAACACCCTATGGTTGAGTTCGAGCACTGGCAAGTTGTGGGTTCAGTAAGCCTAGTTATGGCTACGGCGAACAGCCGAACTCAATGGCCTGGCCGGCCAGCCCGTCGCGCGTTTTCCAGATGACCGCGTCATCGAGCGGGCCGTCCGTCGCATCGTCGGTTAGACGGATGCCGTCGACGAAGTCGGCGTCGGAATCGTTGTTCTCGTCCTCGAAGGTGCCGCCGCCATTGGCGTTGACCTTGCCGTTGCCCGGCGGGTCGTATCGGCCATAACCGTTCTTGCCATGGCTGATCAGCGTGAAGGCGATGTCCTGGCCGGTCACGTTGGTGCCGTTGATGTCTTCGATATCCAGATCGCCGTTCGGCTCGCCGGAGGCGACGAAACAGAAGCCGCCGGGATCGGTCATCACCGTGGGCAAACTGCTGTCGGCGTAGTCCTCGGCGACATGATAGGTGTAATAGTTGCCGTAGCCGTCGCGCACGTCGGCCTCGGCCAGCCCAAGACTGCGGAACGGCACGATACCGTCGTTGTTGTTGCCGGTGTTGCAGCTGGCGCGTTCATCGCCTAGGGGCGCGCCGTTGGGGGCGGCCGGACATGGCAGGCGGCCGTTCTGGCGCAGGAAAACGACCATGGCGTTCTCGATTTGGTCCATGCGCTGAACGGTCAGTTCCGTTCGGTTGTTTTCCGCGATATTGCCCAGCATCGGCGCCAACATGGCGACCAAAACGCCGATAATGGCGATCACAATCGCCATTTCGATCAGGGTGAAGCCCTTTTCGGTCGATTGGAACGGATTCTGTGTTGAATCAGACGTCATATTTGGCCAGTGCCGCTAATCCACTGTGTTTATCAAATCAAGAGAACGACGGATATAGTTGTGACGGTCGCCACAGACCGGCTTGATTGTGCGTCATAAACACAGTTCACATTAATCCGACTTATAGGACGGGTTGAGCATTATCTGAATATGAATCTAACAGCTTGTGTACTAAAATACGCGGGAAGAAAGCAGTTGGGGACGCCTGAAAACGCCACGGGAGACCGGTGACGTTCTGTTGTCTTGTGCCGAGGGGTCGGCCGACAGCATCCATCAGGCGCTAGAGGTGAGGAATGGCGGTATTCGGCAAGCCCGGCAGGTCGGGCAAACCGTTGACCATGGCAGCGGACCTCGCCAAGGGGGCCGGCGCCCAAGTTCGCGCGGACGCCCCGCCACCACCGCCGCCACCGGCACGGTCCGAACCAGCATTGGATGAGGACGCGGCACCGGTCTCAGCACCCAAACCCAGCTTCGAAATTCGCGTCGACGATACCGGTGCGGCCGCTCCTGCCAGCGACACGGCAGCCGAGACGATCGAGGATGCCACGACAGCGTCGGCGGCACCGGCGGCGCCGGAGACGCCGGCCATGCCGCCGATGCCCGATCTGGCGGCGTTGGCGGATAGGGGCGTGGCCGACGCGCCGACGCGTCCGGCGGGCGCGCCCCAGACCGGGCAGGTCAAGCAGATGCGCCTGGGCGAGCGGCTGCGCGAACTCGGCCTGATCTCGCAGGACCAACTCGACGTTGCCATGCGCGAGCGCAAGCGCGGCGACAAGCTCCTGGGCGAAGTATTTGTCGATCTGGGCTTCATCACCCAGTCGGCGCTGTCGGAAGTGTTGGCGGAATCGACCGGGCTGGAACAGTTCGACCCCGCGACCGCCATGTTCGACGCCGACCTGATCAAACAGGTGCCTAAGGACATTGCGTCGAAGTACGCGGTCCTGCCCGTCGCCATGGTCGACGATGTGCTGCAGGCGGCGATGTCGGATCCCTATGACGTCCTGGCGCTTGACCAGCTGCGCCGCTGTTTCCCGCGCGATATCGAAATCCTGCCGCTGCTGACATCCGAACAGGACCTGACCGAGGCGATCGACCGGCTCTACGGCTACGAAATGTCGATCGACGGCATTCTGCGCGAGATCGAGACCGGCGTTGTCGACATTCAGGCGCTGACCACCGAGGACGGCTACGTCAACCCGACGGTGCGCCTGGTCAACGCGATCATCATGGACTCGGTGAAGGTCGGCGCGTCCGACATGCATTTCGAACCGGAAGGCGTGTTCGTGCGTCTGCGCTATCGCGTCGATGGCATCCTGACCCAGGTGCGCACCTTCCATAAGGACTATTGGCCGGCGATCTCGGTGCGCATCAAGATCATCTCCGGCATGAACATCGCCGATACGCGCAACCCGCAGGACGGGCGCATGAGCATCCATGTCGGCGGCCGGGAGGTTGACTTCCGTGTGGCGTCGCACCCGACCGTGCACGGCGAGAACATCGTTATCCGCGTGCTCGACAAATCCAAGTCGTTGAAGCCGTTGGACGAGCTCGGCTTCAGCCAGCACAACACGCGGGTCATGGGCACGCTCTTGAAGCGGCCGGAAGGCATCATCGTCATCACCGGCCCGACCGGTTCGGGTAAGACGACGACGCTTTACGCCATGCTGGAGAAGATCAACTCGGTCGAGGTCAATATCATGACCCTTGAAGACCCGGTCGAGTACGAGCTGCCGCTGATCCGCCAGTCGCATATCCGCGAGGCCGCCGGCATGTCGTTCGGCGAGGGCGTGCGCTCTATTCTGCGCCAGGACCCCGATATCGTCTTCATCGGCGAGGTGCGCGACGAAGACACCGCGACCATGGCGTTGCGCGCGGCCATGACCGGCCATCAGGTCTATACGACGCTGCACACCAACGATGCGCTGGGCGCCATTCCCCGTCTGGTCGATCTGAAACTCAACCCGTCCATGCTGGCCGGCCACGTCATCGGCATCCTGGCCCAGCGCCTGGTGCGCCGCCTGTGTGACGCCTGCAAGGAGGCGCGCCCGGCTACCGAGGACGAATGTCAGGTGCTGGGCATCGACCCCGCCGAAAAGCCGGAGATCTGGCATCCCGTCGGTTGCGAGGCCTGCGACAACCGGGGATACCGCGGCCGCGTGGCGGCGGTCGAGATTCTGGGCTTCAACGATGAGATGGATGAACTGGTCGCCCGTGAGGCCTCGCGCGTCGAGCTTCTGTCGTGCGCGCGCAAGCACGGCTTCAAGACCATGGGCGATGACGGCATCGCGAAGGTGCTGGCGGGCGAGACCAGCGTCGCCGAGCTGGTGCGCCACATCAACATGACCGACAGGCTGTTTTGATGCCGCTCTACAAGTACCGCGCCATGAACCAGAGCGGCCGCAACGTCACGGGCACGTTGAACGCGGTCAACGTCATGGACCTTGAGTCGAACCTTCGCGTCATGGGTCTGGACCTGATCCGCCATGGCGAGGTGCGCCAGAGCAAGGTCTCGACCTTTCTGCAGAAGAAAATCACCAACGACGACATGGTGCAGATGTGCATTCATCTGCAGCAACTGGACCGCGCCGGCGTGCCGTTGCTGGATGCGCTGAACGATGTGCGCGAGGCGACCGATTCCGGGCGCCTGCAAGATATCCTGTCGGAAGTCGTTCGGAACGTCAGCGACGGCATGTATCTGAGCCGCGCGCTGGAGGTGCACCCGAAGGTCTTCAACGCGGTCTTCACCGGTGTTGTCGCCGCCGGTGAACAGAGCGGCAATCTCTCCAACGCGTTCGGCCATCTGGCCGACCACCTGAAGTGGCAAGGCGAGATGACGTCGAAGATCAAGAAGGCGACGCGTTATCCCATGTTCATGATGATCATGGTTTTCGGCGTCATCTTCATGATGATGGTGTTCGTCGTACCGCAGGTGTCGGAATTCCTGATCTCGACGTCCGGCGAGCTGCCGTTCATGACCCGCGCGTTGATCGCGACGTCGAACTTCTTCGCTTCCTACTGGTGGGTCGTGCTTGCCGTGCCGGTCATCGGTTTCTTGACCGTCACCTTTCTGCTGCGTTTCTTCGAGGGTTTCTCCTATTGGTTCGACGCCATGAAGTTCCGTATTCCAGGCGTCGGCCCGGTCTTGAAGAAGCTGGCGCTGGCGCGCTTCGCCCACTTCTTCGCCCTGACATTCCAAAGCGGCATCGACGTTCTGAACTGCATCGATACCGGACGCCGTGTCGTCGCCAACAAGATGCTGGCGGAATCGCTCAGCATGGCGCGCCAAAACGTGCAGAGCGGTACGTCGCTGTCGGCGGCCCTGGAGGCGACCGGCCAGTTTCCGCATCTGGTGGTGCGCATGTTCAAGATTGGCGAAGAGTCCGGCAAGCTGAATGAAGCGCTGGAGAACATCGGTTACTTCTATGACCGCGAGGTCGATAATGCCGTGACGTCGATGATCAGCTCGATCGAGCCGGCGCTGACCATCGCCATCGGCGGTATCGTCTTGTGGGTCGTGCTGGGCGTGCTGGGCCCGATCTACGACAACTTCGGCAATATGGGCTTCTAGGGGTGGAGCCCGATGCAACGAAACCCGCTAACCACGCTCGTCATTAGGCCGGCAGGACAGACATGAACTTCTCGTTCGGCACGTCGAACAAGTTCGTCCTGGTCATCGGCGATGAGGGCGCGGTGCTGCTGCGCGTGACAGGAGCGCGGGTGCGCGACCGCTGTTTCGCGCCGACCAGCGATCCCGGCGACAGCGCGCAGATGCTGGAGATGCTGAAGGACTCGCCGTCGACGCCGGTGTACCCGCTGATCGACGTCCTCGAGCAGTCGTTTGCCAAGGAATCGATTCCGCCGGTTTCGATGTTCGACGCCGCCGGCATGTTGCAGCGCAGGCTGGCGACGGCGTTTTCGGAAGCGAAGATAAAGGCCGCGCACTACCTGGGCCGCCAGGATGGCGAGCGGCGCGACCGCCGCTATCTGTTGGCCGGTTTGCCTGCCTCACCGGCGCTTGACGGCTGGATCGACTGGATCAATCAGGCGCCCAACCCGGTCAAGCCGTTCTCGCTGTTGCCACTGGAAGCGGTGTCGCTGGCGCGCAATCTCTCCAACCTGTTTCATCGGCGCGGCAGCCGGCCCCAATGGGTCATGCTGGTGACGCGCCACCGCACCGGCGGTTTCCGTCAGGTGGTCATTCGCGGCGACGAGTTCGTCTTCACGCGCCTGACGCAAAGCGCGCCGGCGGATGCCAGCGCCAGCGAAGTCGCCCAGACCATCGAGCGCGAATACAAGCTGAGCATGGGCTATCTGAGGCGCATGTCCTATAGCGACGATCAGGGCCTGGACATTATCGTCGCGGGAACGCCGGAGATCGGCCAGGAGTTGCTTAATCTCGGCATGTCGCCGTCGCATCTGCGCATGGTGACACCGCATGATGCGGCCGAAAGGCTGAGGCTTGCGGGCGTCGCCGAGCCCGATGATAGCTATGGCGAGGTGCTGCACGGCGCGGTGTTCGCACAGAAACGACGTCCGGTTCTGTCGCTGCTGCCCGAGGAGCTTTACGAAAAACGCGCGGGTGCGCTGACGACGCGCGCGGCCTACGTCTTCATCGCGCTGATCGTCGGCTACGCGACGTTCGGTCTTTCCGAGGCCTATGTCGAATCCCAGGAAGTCGACCGGGCCCATCGCGACATCGCGTTGGTGGCGACAGAGCGCGAAGCCGAACTGGAAGCGACCGGCAAGCTCGCCGCGAGCTTCCTGGTTTCCGCACCCGAAGTCGCCGACACCGTTGCTACCTATGACCGGCTGTCGACCCATGCGCCGTCACCCCTGCCGTTCCTGGCCTTGATCGGGCCGACCTTGGGCCCGGACATCGTGGTGCACGAAGTCGATTGGGTCATCGAGGAAGAGGCCGGCCTGCGCGATATCCGCTTGGCGGTAACGGTGCATTTGGACAGCACCATAGGCGACATGGAAGACGCCGTTGTCGTGACCGACGCGCTGGCCGAGCGCATGGCCGAAATCATGCCGGGTTTCGACGTGCGCGTGACCGATCCGCCGGTCGATATCCTGCCGAACCAGAACTTGATCGGTCAGGTCGCATTGGGCGATCCGCTGGAGGACGGCGACACCGGCTTCGCCGCCGTCATCAGCATTATCCTGCCTGAGATCGAGGTGAGCGAGGCGGCGTCATGAACCTGAACTATCTGACGCCGCAGGTGCTGAAGGCGATCGCGCGCCGGCTGATCATCCCGGTGATCGTGCTGATCGTCGTTGGCGGGGCGGTCGTGCACTATTCCAGCGAGATCGAGGCTCAGAACCAGCAGAAGCTGATCGAGATTGGCAGCCTGGAATGGGAAATCGAAGAGCTGGACGAACGCATCGGCGAACTGAAAGACGAGATCGCCGTCGTGCAGGCCCAGGGTGAGCGCTATGAGACGATTGTCGCCAACGGCTTTCTGACCGAGCAAAGCCGCCTGCGCGCCGCGCAACTGCTTGAGGAACTGGGCCCGAAGTACGGCCTGGTGTTTTTGGGCTATGACTTCCAGCCCGAGATGGTCGAGGAGATTAAAGGTGAAGACGGTACCGAGCTTCTCCTGACCCGGACGGAGATCGGCCTGGAGGTCCGCAGCCTGACGGACACGCAGATCCTGGGGTTCATCGCCGAGTTCATCAGCCGGCTGGACGGTCAGGTCCAGGTCGATGCGATGAACGTCCGGCGCATCAGTGAGATCTCCGACGCGCTGCTGGATCAAATCGTCGCCGGCGAACGGGTTGCCGTGTTCGAGGGAACGCTATCGATCAACTGGAACAACGCGGTTGTTGTCGCCGGTAACGACGATGATGACGACGACTGGGACGACGACGATTGGGACGAGTCGTGATGGGCCGAATTGTTCGAAAGACTGGCACATGGCTCGGCGCCGTCGTGTTGTCGGCCGTGGTTATCGCGGGCTGGGGGCTGGCACAAGACGGCGAGGACTCCGGCGATGAAGCGACTACACCCGCCATCGACCTGCCCGCGGTCCAGCAGCTCCAGGTCGACAGCAGCCTGAGCGACGACGACGTCCTACGCATCATCGCCCGCGACAACCTGATGCTGACGGAACACGAGGCGGCCTTGATCGATGCCGCCGTGCGCCTGGCCGTCACCGGCGCCGACGGCCTCGCCGATGTGCAGGAGACCGGCGAGACAGTGACCGTGGCACCGGTCGCCCTGCGCGACTTTCGCCTGGATGCCTTGCTCTACTTCAGTCCGACGCGCTGGTCGTTGTGGCTGAACAGCGAGCACGTGACACCCGACACCATGCCGGCGGACCTGCGCGTCAACGCGATCGGGCCGGACTATGTCGACCTGGTCTGGATGCCGGATGCGTCGCAGCCGCAGAACCGCCGCGTCTTTACACTGCGGCCCCATCAGATCTATCTCGCCGACACCGACGACGTGGTCGACGTCTCCGCGCTTGCGATTTTGAGGCCGCCCGAAGAGCAGGGTGGGACCATCGCGGACGGCGGCGGCGAGATCGATGTCGAAGCACTGGCGACGCCGGAGGATCTGAGCTTGAGCCCGGCGCAACAGGACCAATTGCGCGATCTGGAAAGAGCCTTGCAGGCACAGGACTAGAGTATGATTTGCTTACGCGTCGCTGTGACCAGCCCGCTCCCCCGCCCGGCCACCCCTAGGATGCTGCCATGGGTGGCCGGGCGGGGGAGCGGGCCGGTGATGCTAGCCGAGCCGTTAAGGCTCTAGGGCGACGCATCATGGTTGGGCGCGACGATGGCGAGGGACCGGCACTTGAAGCCGAGACGTTGAGCGTTGCCTATGGTGAGCGCACCGTGCTGGAGAACGTCGGCCTGACGGTCGGGCGCGGCGAGATCCTGGGGCTGATCGGCCTGAACGGCGTCGGCAAGACGACCTTCATCAAGACGATGCTGAACCTGATCGAACCGGCGGCCGGTACAATCCGGCTTTTTGGCCGCGACTGCCGCGACGCCGCCGCGCGTAACGCGCTCGCTTACCTGCCGGAAAACCTCAATGTCTCACGCACGCTGAAGGGCCGCGAGTTCGTTACGTTGAGCCTCGCCTATTTCGGCATCAAGGCCGATCGCGCGACGTTGGCATCGAGCGCGGAAGGCCTGGCGCTCGATCCCGACGCGCTTAACCGCAGCGTCGCGACCTATTCGAAGGGCATGATGCAGAAGGCCGGCTTGATGGCGACGCTGATGAGCGAACGCCCGTTGCTGGTCCTCGACGAACCGATGACGGGCCTGGATCCACGCGCGCGGATCCTTCTGAAGGACCGTCTGATTGCCTATCGCGAGGCCGGCGGGTCGGTCTTTTTCAGCTCGCACATCCTGTCCGACATCGACGAGATCTGCGATGCCGTCGCTGTCTTGAGCGACCGGCGCATCCTCTATCATGGCGACCCCACAAGTTTGCGCGAGCGCCATGGCGGCGGGTCACTGGAACGCGCCTTTCTGGACGCTATCGATCACGCAGACGCCGAACCGGAGTCGGCGCGCTAGTCAGGCGACCCGTCAGAAACGGCCGCGCAGGAGGCTTTTCTTGTTGGGCTCCGGCGGTGGCGCCTGCGGCGTCGACTGTTGGCCGGCGCCGTTGTCGTTGACCGTCGACTCGTTCGCCTCGGCGGACTCGCCGGAGATCGCCTCGAAGCGTTCGAGTTCGCCGGCGTCGACGACATTGTTGTCGACCAGAGCCTGCACCGCGTCCTTCATGGTGACCATGCCGTGGCGCTGGCCGGTTTGAATCATCGAAACGATCTGCGGGATCTTGTTCTCGCGGATCAGGTTCCTGACCGCGGGCGTGCCGGTCATGATCTCGTGGACGGCGACGCGGCCGCCGTCGAGACGCTTCAGCAGAATCTGACTGACCACCGCCTGGATCGACTCCGACAGCATGGCGCGGACCATGTCCTTATCGCCGGCCGGGAAGACATCGATGATGCGGTCCATGGTCTTGGGCGCCGAGGTCGTGTGCAATGTGCCGAGCACCAGATGGCCGGTCTCGGCCGCCGTCAGCGCGAGCGAAATGGTTTCGAGGTCGCGCATCTCGCCGACCAGGATGACGTCGGGGTCCTCGCGCAACGCGCTTTTGAGGGCACGGTGGAAGGACAATGTGTCGCGCCCGACCTCGCGCTGGTTGACCAACGACTGCTTGGGCGGGTGCACGAATTCGATTGGGTCCTCGACGGTCAGGATGTGTTTTTTGCTGTTGGTGTTGATGTGGTCGATTATCGCGGCGAGTGTCGTCGACTTGCCGCTGCCGGTGGGTCCGGTCACCAGGATCAGGCCGTGTTCCAGCGAGGCGAGCTTGGCGAACAGGCTGGGCGCGGCGAGATCCGAGAGTGTTGGGACGTCGGTCGGAATGGTACGCAGCACGGCCGCGGGGCCTTGCGCCGTGTTGAACGCGTTAACGCGGAAGCGGCCGAGGCTGTGATCGGCCTGATAGGCGAAGTCCAGTTCCAGGTCTTCGTCGTAAGCCGCTTTCTGGTCGTCCGACATGATCTCGGTCACCAGCACGCGCACCTGATCGGCGGTGAATTCCTGATCGGTCATGGCGGCGATGTCGCCGTCGACGCGCATGGCGGGCGCGCGGCCGGATGAGAGATGCAGATCCGACGCACCGCTCTTGACGATATAGGCGAGCAGTTGGTCGATCTGGTTGGCGCCGGCCATGATCAGCCGACGCCGGCCAGCCGCGCCACGTTCCAGCGGCGGAAGAAGGCAAGCTTCTGGGCGATCGACGGTGAGTCGTCGATGGCGGCCACCATGTGGCGGCGGCGCACGGTCGTGACGTTTTCCGCATAGGCCGCCAGCATCGCCTTGTCGGCCAGAATGTTGATGACGCGCGGCACGCCCCGGCTGTGTCGCGCCAGCATGGCAAGCGCGCTCTTGGTGAACATCTCGCGCGGGTCTCCGTTGATCGAACAGCGGTGGACACGGTGCTGCACGTAACGCGAGGCATCACGCGCGGTGAGCGCGCGGGTCTCGAACCGGAAGGCGATGCGCTGGTTGAGCTGGCGCAGCGCGTGCTGCTGCAGCAGGGCGTCGAGCTCGGGCTGGCCGAACATGACGGTCTGCAGAAGTTTGCTGTATTCGGTCTCCAGGTTCGACAGCAGACGGATCGTCTCCAGCCCCGGGCGGCCAAGCGACTGGGCTTCGTCAATGACCAGGACGGCGCGGCGGCCGGCGCTATGCTGTTCCAGCAGGAAGCGGTTCAGGATGTGGAAGGCGTCATCGTGTGGGCCGACATCAAGACCGAACTCGCGCGCGACGTCGCGAGCGATGTCCGTATCGTCGGAGAGCGGCGCATGCAGGTAGGCCAGCGCCGCCTCGCCGTCCAGAACCTGCAGCAGCAGGCGGCACAGCATGGTCTTGCCGGTGCCGACATCGCCGACCACGGTCAAGACGCCATCGCCGCGCTTCAGGGCAAAGCTCAGCATTTCCAGGATCGGGCGATGCAGGCGTCCGCCGAAGAAAAGCGCCGGATTGGGTGTCAGCGAGAACGGATGTTCCTTCAAGCCGAAATGGTTCAAGAAAGGCATCGCCTGATCTCCGCTTACAATCGTTTCAGGTAGGACACGCGCTCGCGGATGGCGGCAACGGGCACGCTGACATCGCGATACTGGGCAAACTCGATCACCTGCTCGTAGAGCGCCTGCGCCTCGGTGTGCTGGCCGAGCCGGTCGTGAATGATCGCGAGGTTGTAGACGTAGTTCATGTTGTCCGGCTCCATGTCGATGGCGAGACTCAGATTGCGCACCGCCTCGCCATAGTCGCCCATGTCGGCGTAGAGCAGGCCGATCTGGGCGGGGATCGGACTGAACCCCGGATTGATCTCATAGAGCCGCTGCAGGTTCGCCAGTGCCTGGTCGGGCGCCTCCTGGGCGATCAGGGCCATCATGTTGGTCAGCGCGCCGCGATTGTTCGGGTCGATCGCCAAGAGCTCCTCATAGGTCGCGCGCGCCTCGCCCAACCAGCCCATGCGCTGCAGGGTGGAAGCCAGGCCGAAGAGGGCGAACTGGTTGTCCGGCTCTTCCCGCAAGACATCCATGTAGAGATCCATGGCGGCTTCCGCGTTGCCCGCTTGAAGCGCGGCATAGGCCGCCTCGAACTTCTGCCGGTTGCCGGAGCCCTCCGCATCGATGGTGAACTCGACTGTGGTTTCGGGGGTGGTTTCGGTGGCCGCCGTCTCTACGGACGACACGGTGATGGCGCCGTCGCCGGTGGTCGCAGCTTCCATGGCCGCTTCGGGCGTGCGGTCGACGTCGATGGGCGTGGTGAGGTCGTCGCCGCCGCGTTCGTTGCTGAGGCGTGCCAGCGTCTCCTCGATGGTCTCGCCATTGACTGCCGCGGTTACGTCGCCGGCGTTCTCGCTCGTCGTCGTTTCCGCCGTTTCGCTGATTTCGGCGACGTCGGTCGCGGTCCCGCTGCCGTTGACGACATCCAGCGAGGCGGCCGGAACGATATCGAGCGCGGTCGACGTCTGGGTTTCGGTCGTCACATCCGGTTCGGCGAGTTCGACCGGCTCGACGGTATCGGCGGTTTCGACGACTTCGACCACCTCGACCGTTTCGACAAGAGCGTCGTCTGACGTCTCGTTCGACGGATCAGCCGCAATGACGTCGGGTTCGTCGGCCCCGGCCGCAGCCTGGTTCTGCTTGGAGAAATCGACAATCTCGCCACCGGTGTTAACCACGACATCGTCATCTTCCAGCGAGGTCAAATAGACGTAGCCGCCGATGCAGGCCACGACAACGAGGCCGGCCACACCCAGCAGCGCCCAGGGGCGCCGGCGCGGCTCGCGGTAGGTCGCGTCGTCGAAGGCGGTTCCGGGGTCGTCGCCGAGGTCGTTGCCGAGCACCAGGGGCGCGCCATCCGCCTGCTCGGCGTTCTCGCGCGCGGCTTTCGACAATGCCTTGTAGAGGATGCTCACCTGATCAGCTTCCGTCGCGCCTTAGCGATCGCCCAACCCCGGTTTTTCGGCATTCAATGACTTGTCGCCGATATCTCGAGTCTGAGTCGCAGACTCCCCGATAACAGCTTGTAATTCTGCACTCTTTTGCGACTCCGCGCAACCTGCTAGCTGCGTCTTCGGCGCAAAAGAAAGGGCCAGCCGGCAAGAGCAGATCCTGCCTTGAACGCATCACGACGCGATGCCTTCAAGGCAGGTGAATCTGCTCTATTCTTAGATGGAGAGCGGATTCAAACGATTAGGGGGAAGCGCGCGGCGCTTCCCCCTAACGGTGATCAGCTCGGGCCGGCTGGCCCGTCATCCGCCATGGTCGTGCGGTCTATTCGATTTTCACGAAGAAGACGCAGGCGACGTCGCCATCGGTGAAGTTGTGGACGCCGGCATTGGTGCGGCAGTCATTGCCGCCCTCGGACTGGATATCGCCCGTGATACCGCTGCCGTCGTCGAAATTGTTGTCCAGCTCGCCCGCCTGGGCGCCGCTCAGGATATCGCGGGTGCTGGCGACGCCGTTCAGGCCGCCGGCGCGGAAGAAGTTGGTGTCCTGCGAGCCCTGGTTGACGTCGTCGTTGTCGGCCTGGACTTCGCCGTTGCCGGCTTTGCTGTCGGGGATGGGATCGTTGACCGAAACACCGGAGATCAGCTCAGCGCGAACCAAATGCTCGAAAAACAGCGGGCCTTCGCCGTTGCCACCGTTGCCGTCGATCAGGCCGTCGCCGTCGCCGTTGGCCGAGGCGTTCAGCACGGTCGTCGCCTCGTCGAAATCGCCGGGCAGCGAGCCATAACGATCCTTGAAGATCTGGGTCGCCGTCTTGTAGCTGTTCATCTGCGTCATCAGCGACTTCAGCCGCGCGCTTTCGATCAACTCCTGGCCCTTCAGGACGGCGCCGATCAAAAGCCCGATGATGACAAGAACGATGGAAAGCTCGACCAGCGTAAAGCCGCGTTCGGAGCTGTGTCTGTCGTTACCCACGTTACCCTGCATGGTTTCGGATCCTCGCGTTGGTCTCTGTGCCGGCTTGCCGGCTGTTTCACTGTGATACGAAGTCGATCGCGCCTTGCTCGACTTGCGACTGTCCCAAAACGGCACAGACGCAACGCTCTCGTTCTCCTCGAACCTACTCTTTAGGGCTAATCCTTTGGGGGGTCTTCGCTATCTGGCGTTGTGCGGTGTCAGATTTACAGATTGAGGAGTTCTAGCTCTAAACTGACCCTGCCAGTCGCTGAAAACTCATGCTGCAGCGCACAAGATTCGATATTGAATCAAGACCTTAGGGGAAGAACCGAAGATTCTACTACGATCGACAGGGTAGGCCGGCGGCGGGGTCCGACAGCCGAAACGGGCTATTGGCTCGGCGCCTCGCCGCCGTTCTGGCGAAACGCGGTCGGCGTCTGATCGGTCACCTTGCGAAACACGCGGTTGAACGAGGCCAGGCTGTTGAAGCCGACATCAAAGGCGATCGAGCTGACCGGCTCGTCGGTGGTGCGCAGCAGGTACTTCGCTTCCTCGACCCGATGGTTGTTGATGAGGTCGCTGAAGCTCATGGCGAAGCCGGTGTTGATGATCCGCGACAGCTGGTGTTCGGCGATGGCGAGCTCCTGGGCCAGATCTTTGCGGCTGTAGGAGGCCTCCTGATAGACCTTGTCCAGGGTCATCAGCTCGTTGATGCGCTCGACCAGCTTGATTTCCTCGTCGTTGAGCGGTTCACGCTCGCCGTCACGCCCCTTGTCACGGCTGGTGCGGATCGTGACGGCGCCGCCATAGACCCGGAACAGGGATGAGATCAGCAGGTAGATCAGCGTCAGTTCCAGGACGGTCGTGACGAACACCGCCTCGCTCTCGTTCAGCACCTCGAAGGCGCTCAACAGGTTCACCGCCAGCAACGAGATGATGGCGCCGATCAACGCGATGACGATCCAGTACTTCTCCTTGCCCATGCTCTGGGTCAGGAGCGACTTGAGATCGCGCGAGATCACCGCGACCAGCAACAGCAGAATGGCGACGCCGGCGATAACCCGGAACAGCGAGAACATCGGGTAGGGCTCGACGCAGAAGCTGCCATCGGCGCCCAGGCAGATGGTCTCGGCCTGGACGGCGACATTGATCGCCGGCACCGCCAGCAGCGGCAGGCCCAGGATCAGCCAATGGGGCGAGGCGGGAATGCGCCGCTTCGCCAACTCGATGACCATCAGGTACATCAAGGGCGGCACCGCCGTTTCTACGAACAGATAGACGCCGTTCAAGAACGGGCTTTCGCCGATCTCCGTCAAGGTCATCAATAGCTGGACGCCGAAACCGACGGCGATCGCGGCGAACAGCATGACCGGCAGGGCGGCGAAACGGTAATCGTCGGTGCGGACCAGCGTCAGCGCGATGACGTAAACGCATTGCACCACGCCGACGAGCTGCAGGATCTGCGAGAGCGAGAGTGTAATGTCGTTCATGTTCCGTCCGTTTCGCCGGATGCGGCGCCGGGCTCGGTCATGCCGTCACCCCCGTCGCGTTCGATCCGGTCGATCATGAAGAATAACAGATTGAGCTCGTCTTCCGGCAGATCTGGGTTCTCTTCCAAGAGCGCGCGCAGCAGCACGAGCGCGGCGTCGCGTTCGCCGAGATCGAGCTGGATGAAGGCCGGCAGATGCTGCACGTAGAACGGCGCATTCTCGATTTTGCCGTCGGCCGCGAGCTCGGCGAGCGCCAGCGCGCGGTCAAGATCGTTAAGCCGGTAGCGCGCCAGATAAACCGCCTCGACCAGCCACCGCCAACCGGTTTCCGGGTCGGCGAGCGCGCGGGCTTCCAGATAGTCGACGATCAAGGCGGCATCGGCGACCACTGGCGTGCGGCCATACCAGTAGGCCGCCAAGAAGGGCACGGCGCCGGAACGCGGGTCGAGCTCGTCGAGCAGGAACAGCCAGGCGACCAGCACGTCATAGTCGAAATCGCGCAGATAGATGGTGTCGCCGTCGGCGACGCCGGCATGGGTGATCTCCAAGACGCCATGACGGAAAAAGAACTGGTCGTCGCCCAGCGCAAGCACGCTCGCGACCTCGCGTGGTGGCGGCATGGCGAGCGTGTCGTCGATGTCGTGGCGCGCGATGGTCTGGGTCGCGAGCGCCACCTGCGCGGCCAGCAGCAGCGCGATGAGGGCGAGCGTCAGGCGTTGGCCGGCCATCAGAACCGCCGCCGCCGGAAGTCGAAAATCGTCGCGGCCAGCAGCAGCGCCGTATAGATCGCCGCCTGCGCGACAATCAGGCCGGCCGGCAGCTCGGCCGGCATGCCATAGTTGAGCCACCAGGTCTGGCCGAACAGGTCGAGCCGCGGCATGATGAAGCCGAACACATAGACGGCATAGCCGATGAACGCGCCGAGCGTGGTCTCTTGCAAGATGGACCAGTCGGCCTCGGCGATGTTGACCAACAGGCCGGTCATGCGCGCCAGGAGATAGAAACCGAAACTCGCCATCACCGAGGCGACCGCGCTCTTCAGCGTCAGCGCGAAGAAGAGGCTGACCGCGACGACCAGCAGGGACTCCAACATCAGGCTGATCATCCACAGAAGAAGGCCGGCGCCTTGTGGCAACGCGGCAATCGGCAGCACGACGGTCGCGAGCAGCGCCAGCAGCACAGCGACGCCGGAAAAGCCGAGCCAGTAGATGATGACGAACTGGGCACGCGAGATCGGCCGCGACAGCATAAGATCGATTTCGCGGTTATCGTAGCTGCGCTGCACGTGAAAACAGACAAAAAGGATCAGGCCCATGGCCAGGATCAGCCGCGTCATGAAACCGGCATAGGCCAGCGACATCTGGCCCTGTTCCAGCGCCGTCGCGTCGCCCAGGAAAGCGCCAAGCAGGGCCGCCAAGACGAGCGCGACCGCCACACCGATCAGCAACCGGTCGCGCACGGCTGTCAGCACGATATAGCGGAACGTCGTAACCAAGGCTTAAGACCCAACTTCCCCTTTAACCCGAGCGCCCTAAACCCGCCGCTTGCCCAACCCCAGACAAGTCCGCCGACGAACGGCCGCGATCCTAGAATGTGAGCGGTCGCGGGTCGATGGCGAAGGTGTTGTAGAGATCGATATCCGCAGGCGCCGGCACCGGCTGGGGCACGATGGTCGCGCGCAGGAAGATGACGAGTTCGCGGACCTCGCGATCGTCGTCATTCGACTTGAAGGCGTTGCCGACCCACGGGATGTCCTGGAAGCCGGGCAGGCCGGCCTCGTTGTTCTGCGCGGTCTCCTGCATCAGGCCGCCCAGGATGATGACCTCGCCCGATCGCGCCGTGACGATGGAGTCGAACTCGCGTACCTCGACCACCGGGACCTGCGAGACAACCGTGTTGTTGGATTCGATCGAGACCGCGGGATCGTCAACGAATTCGACAATGTTGGACAGTGTCGGGCGCAAACTCAGCGTCACGCGGTCGGTGTCCAGATCGATCGACGGCTGCACCAGCATGACCAGACCGATCGGCACCGTGTTGACCGTGCTTTCGACCGTCTCGGTCACGACGCCCTGGGTCGTGTTGGTTTCGAACTCCAGGGTGAAATAGACCTGGTTCTGGGCGACCTTCAGAACCGCCGGCTCGTTGTTGGTGATCGATAGGCGCGGATTGGCGAGCGTGCGCGTGGTGCCGAACTCGCTGATCAGGTTGACGACCGCGTCGACATCGCCGCCAACAAAGCTGAGTTGAGCCAGATCCGGCGAATTGTTGGGGATGTTGGCAAGGCCGGTGTTCAACAGGAAACCCGCCTGGCCGCCCAGCATGCCGACCACCACGCTCCAGTCGACGCCGCTGCGGAACTGATCGCTCAGCTGGACTTCCAACACCTTGGCCTCGACCACGATCTGGGACGACGAGCGGATGATCAGCTCGCGCAGGTAGTCCTGCACCAGGCGGTGCTGGCGCTGGGTCGCGAAGACGGAGAGCAGCCCGCTTTGGCGATTGATGGAGAAGTCCTCGACCGGCTCGGCGACCGCGTCGGTCACTTCCTCGCCCTCGCCGTCCAGGGTCGGTTGGACCGAAGCAAGCTGGATTTCCTCGATTTCTTCGGCTGGCGAGGAATTGGTCAGGATCTGGCGCACGTTGGTCGCCAGTTCGCCATAGAAGTCGTTCTCTGTGACCTGCTCGATGCGGGCGGCAGAGCCGTTGCTGATCGCGTTGTCGCCGACCGAGGAGAAGACGTCGGTGAAGATATCGACCGAACTCGTTGCGCTGCGCGCGGCGGCCAGATGCTCGACCTTGTAGGTCGCGTGATAGGGCCGGTCGATCTCGATCCTCAGGATACCGCCCTTGTATTCGTAGCGCAGGTTGGCCATGGCCGAGATGCGGTCGATGACCTCGATGAACGGTCGGTTCTGGGCACTGAAGATGATGCCGCCTTCGATCGCGGGATCGAGTTCCAGGTCGACCTCGGCGGCGCGGGCCAGCTCGATCAGCACGTCGCGGATCGGCACCGTGTCGACGACGGAGATCGAGACGAGCCGGCTTTCCGGACCCGTCGCTGGCACCGGTACGGCCAGGGCCGGCATCAGATCCGGGATCGGCGGCGCTTCCGGCGCCAACGCGCCGCTGGCGTCCGGCGGGGTCGCCGAGGTGCCAATAATGTCTTCGTAATCGGCCTTGGTGAGGCCGGCTTCGGGATCGTGAAAGTCGCCCAGCGGTTTGTCGCACGAGGCGATCAGAAGCGACGCAACCGCGATCGCCGCCAGCGCCAACCGTGCGCGCGGCAGTGACTTGGTGTAGGTATCCGTTCTGAACGACACCACCCCGAACCCCAATACAATCCGTTACCGATTCCATATACATTAGAACTTAAGGATTTGGAACCAAACCGTTGGGACTCTTGATTCTTTCTGTTGTCGGGCGATGCATTTTCGCCACGCCGGCCAGCCATACGGCCGAGCGATGACCGTGCTCGGGGCACTCTCGGAAGGGGTATTGATTACCCTTTTAGGGCTAGTTTTTGGCAGTTTCGCAACCATGTTGACCCATCGGCTGCCGCGCGGCGAGAGCTTTCGTGAACAGCGTTCACGATGTTCGTCCTGTGGGGCGCCGCTTTCGGTCCGGGATCTTGTTCCGGTTTTGTCCTGGTTGTCGTCGCGCGGTCACTGCCGCCACTGCGGCGCGGCGATCGGCCTGCGCTATATCGCCATCGAGATCACGACGGCGATCGCCTTTCTGGCCGCTTGGCTCGATTATGGTCTCGTACCCGCGTTCCCCATGCTGGCGGCGCTCGGTCTTATCCTGATCATGATGGCGGTGATCGACCTGGAGCACGGCTACCTGCCGGATCCCCTGCAGATCGCGGCCGTCGTTCTGGCGCCGGGTTGGTGGGTGGCGCTGGGCGATCCAATTGGCGCGGGCGCCATGGGCCTTGCCGCGGCACTTGTCCTGGGCGGCGCTGGTATGGCGTTGCGCTGGGTCTACCGCCGGTTCCGCGCTCGCGAGGGCCTGGGCCTCGGCGACGTCAAGCTGATGGCGGTGGCGGGCTTATGGATCGGCTTGCCGCTGATCCCGGCGTTTCTCGTGTTGGGCGGCCTGGCCGGCATCGTCCTGGCGCTTCTCTGGCGCGGTGCCGGGCGTGGCCGCGTCTTTCCCTTCGGGCCCGCCCTGGCGCTTTCCTGTTACCTCTGCCTGCTGTTCCCGGTGGTTATCTAGCGCGTGGGCTGGTGCAGCTACCCGCGCTAGCGGTCTACGACCTAAGCACGATCCCAATCGAAGCCGATCAGGAGACAGCCGGTTTCGGTGCGGGAGTTGTGGTGGCTGCCGGGGGCGTAGGTCACGAGGTCGCCGCGCTTTAGGACGGTGCCGTCACTCTCGATCAGCTCGCCCTCCAGGATCAGAAACTCCTCGGTGCAGCCGTGGGTGTGGGCGATGGTTTCCGCGCCCGGTTGCATCCGCATGACGTAGATCCCGCGCTTGCTGTCGTTGCTGTAGCTGCCCAGCAACACACTCATGTCGTCCTGCACGGGCCCCTCCATGTCATAGGGGCCAAACGTGTCGTCATAAACGTTAACGATGGAGCGTAGAGGCTGGGTCATGGCGCTGATCCCTCCGGATTTGGGCTATTTTGGTATCGTGAAGGCCGAAAACTGCCCTGTCGACGGTCTCTAGCGCGAAAGAGTCCCAAAAGGCACGGATGTAGTGGGCGTCACACGACAGTTTTGGCCATCAGCCGCGATAATCGCCGCTTCCAAGGGTGATTGGGGATATCTATGGAAACGATCATTTTTTCCATATTCGGCTATCTGCTGATCGGCATACCCGTTGCCGTGATGTTTAACCGAATTGGCAAAACCTGGGCATGGAGCCTGCTGGTTCTCATTCCCTATATTGGCTTGCCGATTGCCGCCGTGATTTTGGCGGTCTCTGACTGGGAACCGCGCGGGAGGCGAGCATGACTCCGGACGCAATGGCTGGCGGCATGCTCATCGTCGTCGCGTTGATCATTATTGTGCTGCCCGTTCTGCCCTTCTTCTGGGTCTTGAAGAAGATGGGCCGCACACCGTGGTGGGGCGTTCTGCTGTTTGTGCCCCTCGTCAACGTCGTTATGTACTGGGTCTTCGCCTTCTGGCGCTGGCCGTCGGTCGACGGCTACCAGTACACCGCGCTCGAGTTCGATTAGCGCATCGCCCGGTCGTCGTCCGGGTCGACATTGAGATCCATGACCGGCGCACTCTCCAGGTGCGTCGGTCATGTTCGTTCTGGCGGTGGCGCTTAAGAGGCCGCTGCCTGAAGTTCGGCGAGCATCGTGTCGAGAATGTCGGCGCCGCTGCCCCAGCCCTTGTCCATGCCGGCCATGGCGCCGGCGAAACAGGCGATCTCTGCCTCGGTGGCGTCGAGCGGCACCATGGTCAGGCGGACCTTGGTCTGGGCGCCCTGGTCTTCAAACGTCACTGTGGTCAGCAGCACGCGCGGCCAGTCGGCCATCATGGGATTGGTGACGATGTTCCAATCGGCGTCGGTCGATGAGTGGTGCCAGACCAGCTTCTCCTCGGGCACGACCTCCTGAAACACCATCTTGCTGCGGTCGGATTTGTCGCCCCAGCGCATCTCGTTAAGCCATGCGCCACCGGGCTTCAGGTCGAACCCGTGAATGATTGTTTCGACGCCCGGGCCGTACCAGCGGGCCAGAAGCTCGGGGTCGGTCCAGGTGCGCCAGACCATGGCGCGCGGCGCGTCGAACATGCGGTCGAAAACGTACGTGGCTGTGTCAGGCATGGTCCTCGTCTTTCTGATGGCTGCGTTTCATATCGGTCAGAAGGTCGTCGAGTTGATCGAAACTGGCGCCCCAGAACGCACGGAAACGCTCCAGCCACGCCACGGCGTCCGCCATGGTCTCGGCCTTCAGGCGGGCCGGACGGCGCTGTTGGTCGATATCGCGCTCGATCAAGCCGGCCCGTTCCAGGACTTTCAGGTGGCGCGAGACGGCAGGCTGGCTCATGGAAAACGGCGCCGCGATCTCGTTGACCGAGGCCTGACCGTCGGCCAGCCGGGTCAGGATGGCGCGGCGCGTCGGATCGGCGAGTGCTGAGAACACGGCGTCCAGGTTGGCCGGTGCCTGTTCATAACGAGATAGTTCCATAACGTATATGTTATATATTGTCGCATAGAGTGTCAAGCCGACTGGACAGCCGCGCGCCCTCGACGCGACACTTGTGCCCCCCAGGGAGGTGAGGCGATGTCGCTGTTCCTGATTGTTCACATGATCAGCATCTACGTGCTGTTTGGCATTCCGATCGCGATCATGTTTGCGCGTTCGGGCGCCTCATGGGCGTTCAGCCTTTTCGTGCTGCTACCGATCATCGGCCTGCCGATCGCGCTGTTGCTTCTGGCGAACCGGCCGTGGCGGCGGGAGGTCGCATGATGGGTGTCCTCTCGATCCTCCATTGGACGCTGATGTTTTGGCTCATCCTCTTCCTGCCGTTCTTCTGGGTATTGAAGAAGATGGGCCGCTCGCCGTTGTGGGGACTGCTGGCCTACGTGCCTATCGCCAACATCGTGCTGTTCTGGGTCGCGGCGTTTTGGCGCTGGCCGTCCATGGAAACCACGCCGGAGGACCTGGAGTCGTTCGACTAGAGCTGTCGTTCAGAACTTGCCGTTGTCGTTCTTCCACGCGCTGCGTGGCGGGATCGCCTCGACGGTGTTCCAGTGTTCGACGACTTTGCCGTCTTCGATGCGCACGAGATTGTAGAATGAGGTGTGCACGCCGTTCCGGAATCCTTCGCTGACGGTCAGGACAAAACTGCCTTCGGCAAGGACGCGATGGATGCGGTCGTACTGGATCGCGAAACCCGTCTCCGACCGTGTTTCAAGTGCAGCACGAAGCGCCTCGGCGCCGTCGGCAAGGTGCGGGTCGTGTTGGATGAGACATCCGTCGTTGACGTAGCTCTCCAGCGTGTCCAACTGGCGATGCACGAGAACCTCATCGACAAAGGCGCGCGCGATCTCGCGGTTCGTCTCCGTCAACTCACGGTCAGTCGACTCAATCACGCCGTCGACCATGGTGCGGCCCGACGGGTTCGGGCCCTGGCGCTGTTGGATGTTGTCCCAGTGCTCGACGACGCGGTCACCGTCGAACCGGAACACTTCGAAACCGATGTTCGAGCGTGAGAAGTCATACTCGGTGTGGCCGAAAACGAAGTCGCCGTCTTCGAACGCGCGCACGACGTTGACGCGCGGCGAGGTCTTCGACAGGCGCTCGAAGAGCACCTCCAGACCCTCGCTGCCCTTATGGGTCTGCGGGTTATGCTGGATGTAGCGTTCCTGATTGACGACGGCGATAGGCCCGGGGTCGCCGGTCTCGATACTCTTCAACAGCGCGCGGATCTGGTCTTTTCTGTTCGGCATCGAAGGCTGTCCCCGCGTAATCGACCATGTGCCCATGGCGCCGTGGCGCCCGGGTTGTCGAGTTTACGGGGGAAGAGCCTAGTAGACGACCGTGACGTCGTAGCCGGCGTCGGCCAACTGGTTCAAAAGGCCGTTGTCGCCGGGCAGGTGCAGCGCGCCGACGGCGACGAACACACCGCCGTCCTTCATCAGGGGCAACAGCCTTTCGGCCATGGTGTCGTTGCGGCTGATGATGAGGTTCTGATTGAAGTCATCGAGGACGTCACTGCCGACGCCCGCCGCCATTTCGTCCTGGGTCAGTTGCTGAAGGCCGGCGAGGTCACGGTCGAGATAGAGATCAAGTGTGTTGGCGAACATGCGGTCGACGTCCGCTTTGTTTTCGACTGTCGCGCGCAGCAGTTCGAGCTGGTGGTCGAGTTCCAAGCCTTCCAACGCGGCGATCTGTTCGTGCGGTTCTTCCAGCGCCAAGAGCTTCTTGTTCTGGCGCCGCGCCTCGTCCTGCAGCCAGGCATCGAGCATGGGATGGCCGAGCGCCTGGCGCTGGGTCTCCTCCGGCGGCGCGCTGAACATGGCGATCAGCGCCCAGGGTTTGATCAGGTTCAAGACGGAAGGGATCAGGCCGTAGGTGGCAGCGACATCGCTGGTCGTTGCGAACAGTTCCTCACCGGTAAGCTGCTTCAAGGACGTGCCGTCGGTGAACATCATGGCGCCGGCCAGTTCGGCTTGCAGCTCCGGCGTCACAATCAGCTCAAAGACCGCGGTCTTGCTTTGGGCGAGCGCGCCGGTCACGGGCTTGGGCACGTCCAAGACACGTTCGTCGGTGACGTGCACGGTGCCGAAGACGAAGCTGGGCGGCAGGCCCTCGCGCTCGACACGCCACAGAAGGCCGCGGTCGAAGTTCGTTTCGGCCAAGGCGAGCGGCGATGTGACAACCAAAAGCAAAAGGGCGCTGAGCTCGCGCGTGACGTATCGTGCCGTGCGGGTCATCGTTCGGTCCCGGCAGTCCATTCAAGAACGTCTGGCTCTATACATGCGATGGGAACTGGCGCTTTGCCAGTGTCGGCCCTCACAATGGCGTCAGGCCCCTGCGTAGGGCCGGGACACGCAACCTCCGTCGCGGAGTTGTCTGCGGCTTCGCGTGTAGGTTATCGGAACGCGCCCCGACCCCGGATTTATTGTAGTGATGTTTGACCCCGCCACAAGCGGCCTGGGAACCGAAGATATCGCGCGGACTCAGGCGCTTGCTGGGATCATCGAAGCGAAAGGCTGGCGCGGCCAACCGTCGAGCCATTGGGAGAAGCAATGACATTCCCGGCCTCGAGGCGGTCCAAGCTCTCGCCGAGCGCCGCGACGAGAACGGAAAAACGGCTGAGAGCCTGGGCCAAAGCGCCCACGTCAGCGTCGTCCTCGCCCAGAAGTGAACGCAGGCGCACGCTGTCGATCAGCCGCCCCGCCGCATCCGGACCGATGGGCGCCATGACATAACGGCGGTCGTTGTCGGCGTCGCCCAGGGCGCCATCGAAGGCGAGCGTGACGACGGGACCGAACTGGTCATCGCGGATCATCAAGAAGACCAGCGGCGGATGCCCGCCGGCTGACGCGGCATCGGCAGAAGACGCGATACCGAAGTCCGCCACGAGGGCGAGCGCGTCGTCGTTGGACGGTGTGCCTGCGGCGAAGCGTTCGCGCCAACGGTCAATGGCGGCCGGGTCGGCCGACACAACACCAATGTCAGGGGACAACATGTCGCGATCGCGCCACGTCATCGCGTGGCGGATGGCGGTCAGGCCCGATTTTGTGCCCGACAAAACGACGAGGCCAGCCTCGGCCATCTCCAGACCGACCTCCATGAAGCCGGAGGTCGGCATGTTGATGAGAACGCCGACCGGTTTGTCGGTGCGCTTGGTCGCCTCGACCAGGGCCTTGGGATAGCCCTCCTTGACGTTCGGGCTCCACGTCATGTCACCGCAGAAGACGACCATGCCGGTACCGTCGTCGCCCGCCATCAGCGCGAGATACTCCTCGAAATCTTCCTCGTAGTTGTCGGCGGTGCCCCAGGCGTCCAGCGGGTTGACCGGCTCCAGCGCATGGTTCAGGCGCGGGCGCAACGCCTCTTGTGTCGCCGGCGACAACGCGGTCAACGGCGTGCCTGAGCTGTCTGCCAGATCAACCAGCATCTCGCGTTCGCCGCCGGAATCGAGCACACAGGAAAGACCGCCATCGGCGACATCGCGCGGGTTCGAGAGCAGGGTCAAGAGGTTGGCCATGTCGTCCATGGTGTCGACGCGCATGACGTCATAGCGGTCGAACAGCGCCTGATAGACGTTGTCGTCGCCGGTGATGGCGCCGGAGTGAACGACCGCGTAGGCGGATGCCAGGTCTGTACGCCCGACTTTCATCGCAACGATGGGTACGCCCTGCTTGCGCGCCTTGTCGAGCGCGGACGTCATGGCGCCGGGATCGCGCGCGGTTTCCATGAAGAGCGCGATGACACGGGTCGAGGGCAGGGCAAGCGCATAGTCGATGTAATCGGCCATGGTGCCATTGATCTCTTGCCCGCACGAGACGATGAGGTTGCAGGCGTAACGGGGATCGTTGAGTCCGATCTCCGAAAACACGGTGCCGGAATGGGTGATGAAGGCGACATTGCCGCCGCGTTTCATCTTGGGCACCGCGTTATAGATCGTGACCGGCAGCCAGGCATCCATGTTGAGGTAACCCATGCCGTTGCCGCCGCAGACTGGCATGTCGGCCTCGGCCGCCATGGCGCGCAGTCGTTTCAGGAGGCCGCGATCGGTTTCGTCATCCAGATAACAGCTGTCGAAGATGGCACAGGCGCGCGCGCCAAGCGCGATGGCGTCGGCCATCTGCTGTTCGATGCGGATCGAGTTGACGCCGAGCACCGCGAGGTCGACAGGTTCCGGCAGGTCGGTGAGCGACGCAAAACAGGGGACGCCCTGAACCTCGTCATACTTGGGGTTAACCGCGTAAAGCGGTCCGGCGAACCCGGCGTCCTTGAGGCCCGCCACCATGCCGTGGCCGACCGTGCCGGCCCGGTCGGAGGCGCCGACCAGCGCGATCGAGCGCGGCGTCAACAGGGGGTCGAGACGATGTCCGGTCATGGGCGTGATCCCTGGCAAGGTGTGGTTCGGGCGCCCGGGGCGCGATGCTGTCTAGTGAGGCGACAGATGATGCTGTCCGCGCCCCATAGCAGGTTCACGGCCCTCGCCGCATCCAAAATCATCGGCCGCGATGGGATCCGGCTACATCCTCCTGCTCTCCGGCACCGGGTTGTGCTTGCGAACCCACAAGAAGAGATCGCTGGTCGCCTGATTGCCGCCGGCAACGACCAGGGTCTGGCCGGATGTCCAACCGGCTTCGTCGGAGCAGAAGTAGATCGCCGCAGCGGCGATGTCTTGCGGTTTGCCGACCCGGTTGAGCGGGTAGAACGAGGCACGGGTCTGGCGATCCTCGTCGGATCTCAGGTGGCGCTCGACCAGCTTGGTGTCGATCAGCGCCGGTGCGATCGCGTTGAAGCGCACGTTGTGTCGGCCGTATTCGATTGCCATGGTTTCGGTCAGGCTGATCAAAGCGGCCTTCGCCGATCCATAGACGCCTTCACCGGGCGCGGCGAAGACACCGTCAATCGAGACGATGTTCAACACGGCGCCGCCACCGCGCGTTGCCATGTGGTCAGCCGTCTTGCGCGCGCAGAAGAATGGAACGCGGACATTGAGCTGGTAGATCGCGTCGAATCCTTCGACGGTCGCCTCCTCGATCGGACCGACACCGCCCTTGACGCTGCTCCCGCCACCGGCGTTGTTAATCCAGACATCGATGGCGCCCATGGCGTCGATGGCCTGGTCGACAAGACCAAGCGCCTGATCAAGGTCGCCCATGTCAGCGATGATCGGCCAGGCGCGCCGCCCCATCGCTTCGATCTCGCCGGCGACCGTCTGGATTTCGCCTTCGGTGCGTGAGGCAAGGACCAGATCAGCACCAAGCTCGGCGAGATTGAGCGCGATCTGTCGGCCGATGCCGCGGCCCGCACCGGTCACGACGGCGCATTTGCCTTCGAATGAGAACATGGTCTGCGGTCCCCTTGCTGCTGATCAGTGGGCGAAACGATCCTTGAGTTTGTAATAGGCGAAGGCGAGCGGCAAAAACCACGTGTTGCCGGAGTAGAAGCGGCGGGTAGGAAAATCGTGGCGTTCGAAGATGCTTTCCGGCTCGTTGCCGCCAAGGATCGATAGAGCCGCCCGGTGACCGAGATAGGTCGCCATGCCGACACCGGCGCCGTTGAATCCCATGACGTGTCGAACGCGACCCTTGCGGCCCAAATGGGGCAGCCGGTCGAACGTGAAGGCGACATAACCGCTCCATGAGTGGGTTATCGCGACATCGGCAAGGTCGGGGAACAGACGCACCATCTGGCGACGCAGGATCGTCGCGGCCCTGCGGGCGTCCAGATTGTGCAACGAGGCGCGGCCGCCGAAGATCAGCCGGCTGCCATCCGGTGACGGGCGAAAAGCGGAAAAGACATGCCGCGTGTCGACGCCGACCCGGCCGGTCGGCAAGATCCGCGCCATCCGTTCGGGGCTGAGTTCTTCCGTCGCCGCAACATAACTGCCGACGGGCAGCAGCCGGCGGCGAAGGTCCGGGGTCAGTCGGCCCGTGTAGCCATTGGTGGCGACCAGAACCTCACGCGCAAGAAGGGGACCGCGCGCGGTGTGGAGCTTCACGCCATCGTGGTCGGGGACCATCGCCTCGACCGGACAGGTGTCGACCAGAACAGCCCCTGCATCCGCCGCGCGCTCGGCAAGGCCAGCGACGAACTTGCCGGGATGCAGCGCAAAGGAGCGGCGCACCAGCTTGGCGCCGCAATAGGCGTCTGTGCCGAGTTCGCGCCGCAGCGCATCGGCATCCAGCATCTCGAACTCGATGCCGAAGGCGCGGTACTGGGTCTCGGCATCGATGGCCAGGGCGCCGTAATGGGACGGGCGCCAAGCCGGAACCAGACGACCGGGTTCGCAGAGGTCGCACGCGATGGCTTCATCGTTGATACGCTGGATGGCAAAACGCTGGGCGGCGATCCCCTCGCGCGCGATCTCGATCGCCTCCGATCGGCCGTGCAGTGCCGTCAAGCGCGACAGCGACGTGCGCAATTCGTGGCCCAAAAAACCAACATTGCGTGAACTGGCGCCGCCGCCGATGGCGCCGGCGTCCAACACAACGACGCTTCGGCCGCCGCGTGCCAAGGTCAACGCTGCCGACAGCCCGGCAAAGCCGGAACCGACGATGGCAATCTCGGCGGTAGGCGGCGGCGTTTGATCCGAAGTTTGTGGCGCCGCCGCCTCCCACCAATAGGGATCGGTACTTAGCATCGACAATCGCACTCAGGACCCGGCAATAGGTTCGATCGCCGGGTCTTCGTGGCAGTTAGAATGTAAAAGGCGAGGACCGGTTAGAAGCCGGCCTTCACCTCTTCGAACATGATGTTGGCCTTTTCGCGGACTTGCGGGTTCCACTCGTCGAAGAACTCGCCCAGCGCCAGAACCTTGTCGGGATCCTCGATGCCGAGTTCGACCAGCAGTTCCTGGTTGGCCAGCGGATAGGACTTCTCGTTGACCGATCCGTAGCCGTACTCCTCGATCAGGAAGACACCGGTTTCCGGCGAGATCAGCGCGTTCATGAAGTCATAGGCTTCGGCCTCGTCGCCGGGTCCGTCCTTGATCATGCATGTCGTGTCGACCCAGGTCAGAATACCTTCTTTCGGAATCATATAGCCGACGTCATGGCCCTCGCGCTTCAGCGCCGCATAAGCGTCGTTCCACGCATAGGCGGCGACGATTTCGCCGGATGCGATGGCTTGTTCAATGTCGGCCTGGCTGTTCCAGTAGTAGCGCAGCAGCGGGCGCTGCTCGACCAGCTTCTCGCGAACACGTTCGAGATCAGCGTCCGACATGTTGTAGGGATCCTCGATGCCCAAAATCAGCGCGGCTTCGAGAACGCCGGCATCCATCGAGTCACGCTGGGCAAGACGGCCGGCATACTTCGGATCCCATAGGATCTCCCAGGTCGGGTTGTCGACGTATTCCGGCGCCAGGTCCTTGCGGAACAGGACCGAACTGTTGCCCCACGCCAACGGTACGCCATAGGTCTGACCGTCGTGACTTAAGGCGCCGATATCCTTCAACTGCTGAAAGACCTCGGGATAGTAGGAGAGCCGCGAGGTATCGATCGGCACGAGCAGGCCGGCGTCTCGCCAGCGGCCGATCATGTAGCTGGTCGGCTGTACTAGCGTCGGCGCATAACCGGCACGGACCTTTTCAATCGCCTCGTCGTTGTCAGCGTAGAACAAGAACTCCGGCGAGGCACCATAGGCCTCGGTGTAGGTGCCGTGCATCTCCGGCACGTCATAGCCGGACCAGGTGAAGACCTGGATCGTCGGCGCCGCATGGGCGGCGTTCTTGATCACCGGCATCGAGACGGTCACCAGACCGACCGAAGCCAGCACCTTGCTGATGTCGCGGCGGGTCAGCGAACCCGATGCCAGGCGGTCTTTAAACTCGGAAAGTTCCATCCTCATCACGGCAGCCTCCTTGTTGGGTTTTAGGCGGCCGTCACCGGCGGCGGTGGCGACCGCATACACGCAGTCTGAACCCCGCAGACGACATGTAAAGGATCTTGCCGAGTCGCGTGTCACGCCCGGTTCCTGCCAGGTAGGTGAAGATTTGGCTGGACGTTCAGCCAAGTAGTGTGGTAGTCTCCAATCACCTTAAAAACTGCCAATTCTTGAGATGACTGCCATGAACGACACCACCCGCGACCGCAAGGACGAGCGCCGCCAGCAGCTTATCGACGCCACCATTCGCGCCATCAGCAAACACGGCTATGCGCGCACCACGTTGAGCGATGTTTCCGACGAATCCGGATTGTCGCGTGGCATCGTTGGCTTCTACTTCGACAGCAAGGACGCGTTGTTCCTGGAGACCATGCGCTATCTGGCCGATGGCTACGTGGCGATCTGGCAGGACGGTCTGGCAGCGGCTGGCGACGACCCGGCCGCGCGTGTCCTGGCGCTGGTCGACGCCGACCTTCACCCGCGCAACTGGACACTTGATCGTACCGCGGCCTGGGTCGCGTTCCTGGCCGAGGCCAAGGGCCGCGAGACCTATAGCGATCTTTGTGGCGCCATGGACGACCGCTTTCAGGACGAGTTGCGCCGCCCGATCGCCGAGCTGATCGCCGCGCGCGGTTTCGATCATCTGGACGCCGCGCGCATCGCGCGCACGCTGAGCGCCATGCAGCAGGGGTTCCAGTACGACCTGTTGTTCTATGGCGAGACCTATGACCGCAGCGAGGTGCGCCGTTCGATCATCGCGGTGTTGGCGGCGTTCTTCCCCGACGATTTTGGCGGCGAGCCCGACGACAAGGTGACGGACCTGAATGCCGCGCGTCCGGCGGAGCCGGTATCGCCGCCGACCGGCACGTCGTCACCCGGCACATCAGCGAGCGCACCGGCCGGCGCGACCAAGACGCTGCCTGCCTGGACATACAACAACAACGAGTTCTTCGAACTGGAGATGAGCGATCTGATCGACGCGTCCTGGCAGATCGTCGGTCACACAAGCGAGTTCGAGAAACCCGGCGACTACCTGACGCTGGATTACGCCAACCGGCGTGTCGTCGTGATCCGCGACAAGCAGGGCACGTTCCGGGCATTTCACAACGTGTGCCGCCATCGCGCCGCGCGTCTGTGCCCCGGCCGCCAAGGCAACCACCGTTTTAACATCGTCTGCCCCTATCACGGCTGGTCCTATAACTATGACGGCAGCCTGAAGGCAATGCCCGCCAAGGAAACGTTCCCCGATCTGGATGTCGCGAAGTTCGGCCTGAAGCCGGTTGAGATCGACACGTGGAACGGCTTCATCTTCGTCCGGCTTTCCGATGACGGCGGCCCGCGCGTCGGCGAACTGCTGGCGGCCTATGAGGATGAGCTGGCGCCGTACCGCTTCGCCGAGTTGCAGCCAATTGATTCGTGCTGGGTCGGCGAGGTCATCGACGTCGACTGGAAGAACATGATGGATAACTACCTGGAGGGTTATCACATCAATGTCGGCCACCCCGGTCTTTACCGCATGTTCGGCGCCAACTACTGGGTCGATGCCGACGAGCGCGCGACCTGCCGCGCCCATTCGTTGATGGTCGACAAGCCGTCGAACCAGTGGGCCGAGGGGCTCTACATGCGGTTGCTGCCGCGCTTCGATCATCTGCCGGACGACCGCCAGCGCAGTTGGAGCTATTACAGCCTGTTTCCCAACCAGTCGTTCGACATCTATCCCGATCAGGTGAGCTTCTTCCACGTCGTGCCCCTGGGGCCCGGCAAGTGCGTGCTGCGCTCGCGCAACTTCGGCCTGGCCGACGAACGGCGCGAGGTCAAGGCGGCGCGCTGGCTGAACAACCGAATCAACAGCCAGGTCCAGAACGAGGACGACGAACTCATCCTGCGCGTGCAGCAGGGCCTGGAGTCCGGCGCCTACACGACAGGCTACTTCTCCGAAAAGGAACGTTGCCTGGCGGCCTTCCACAACAACGTGCGCGCACGCCTTCCGGTTGCCGAGTTGGACGTGGCGCCGAACGGCGGCACCGTCGCCGAGGCCAATGAGCGTCTTGCGAAAGGCTTCGCCGAGGCCGCAGAGTAGCATCCATTCGAAAACAACGCGGCCGGTGCGGCCGGGCCAACCGGCCGGCACCGTCACGCAAGGAGCGCGAACCATGTCCTATCCGCTGCCCGAGTCCGCCCGCGTCTGGCAGGAGAAACTGCGGCCCTTTGTCGACAGCGAACTCATCCCCTGGGAAGTGCACGCCGAGATGAACGACGGCGAGATCCCCGAAGACGTGCGCGCCAAGCACAAACAGATGACCAAGGAAATGGGTCTCTTCATGCCGTCGATCCCGAAAGAACACGGCGGCGCCGAACTCTCGATGATCGAGATTGCGGTGATCCAGGAAGAGATCGGGCGCACCACGAACGGGCTGGGTTGGTGCTATCACGACATGTCGCCGTTCCTGCTGCACACCGCGACCGAGTATCAGATGGAGCACTACGTGAAGGACCTTTTGTCCGGCGCGAAGAATGAGTGCTACGCGATCACGGAAGAAGGCGCCGGGTCCGACGTCGACGCCATCGAGGCGACGGCCAAGAAGCAGGGCAACGGCTATGTGCTGAACGGCCTTAAGTGGCATGTCACCGGCGCCAACAGGGCCGACATCCTTATCTTCCAGGCCAAGCTGGAGGACGGCACGCATGCGCTGTTCTATCTGGACAAGGATACGCCCGGCGTCGAGACCGTCAGAACGCCGGCCTATACCCACACCTATCCCTCGCACCACCTGATCATGCAGTTCACCGACGTTAAGGTGCCCGCTGACAACCTGATCGATCCCGAAGGCAACGGCATCACCTGGACCTATGAATGGTTCCGTCAGGAACGGTTGGGCATCGCGGCGCGCTGCTGCGGCGCGGCGAGCCGGCTGATCGACGAGGCGACGGCGTTCGCCAAGGAGCGTGTCCAGTTCGGCAAACCGATCTTTGAGAACCAGGCGGTGCAGTTTCCGCTTGCCGACTGCGTGACGGAACTTTGGGCCGGTCGCCTGATGGTCTACCGCCTGGCGCAGGCAATCGACGATGGCGAGGACGTCAAGGTGCAGCACGCCATGTGCTCCATGGCAAAGCTCTATTGCTCGGAGATGGCCAACCGGGTGGCCGACCGCGCGGTGCAAGTTTTCGGCGGGCGCGGCTACATGCGTGAAAATGTCGCCGAACGCTATTATAGGGAACTGCGCGTCGATCGGATTTGGGAAGGCACCTCGGAGATCCAACGCATGATTATCGCCCACAGTCTGGCCAAGCGCGGCCAGGACGCCCTGATCGCCTGAGGCGCCGATTGATCGACCTGCCGCGTGTCATCGGGCATCGGGGCGCCGCCGCCCATGCACCGGAGAATACACTCGCCGGGTTCAAGGCGGCGGCCGCGTTCGGCCTGGACTGGGTTGAGTTCGATGTGCGCCTGTCCAAGGACGGCGTGCCGGTTCTGGTGCACGACGACACGTTGGACCGCACCACTGACGGCACCGGGCCGGTCGCGGCGAAGACAGCTGACGAACTGAAACGACTGGATGCCGGCGCGTGGTTTGATCCGCGCTTTGCCGGCGAGAGGGTCCTGACCCTGATCGACGCGCTCGACGCCATCCACGACCTCGGCATGCGCCCCAACATCGAGATCAAGACGAACCCCGGCGAAGCCTGGCGCACCGGCCGTGTCGTCGGCGCGACATTGGACAAGGCATGGCCGCCCGGTCGTCCCAGGCCACTGGTCTCAAGCTTCGTGTTGCGTTGTCTGATGGGGTTCCGTCAGGCGCGGCCCGACGTGCCGACCGGGCTGAATATATGGCGCCGGTCGCGCTGGCAATGGTCGATAGGTGCGCGCGTCCTCGGCTGCATGTCCGTGCATTTCTCCGAACGTCAGGTCACGGACGCACAGATCCGCGCCGTCAAGGCGGCCGGCCGTCAGGTCGTCTGCTACACGGTCAACGACGCGGCGAAAGCCCAGTCGCTCTTCGCGCGCGGTGTCGATGCGGTGTTCACGGACGTGCCTGACGTCATCCTACCGGTGCTAAGGTAAGTTATCTGGCGCGCCGCCGCGCGCGACCCCTCACCCCGGCCCTCTCCCTCAAGGGGAGAGGGGGTCCATTTTTTTGTTTCCCTCGCCCCTTGAGGGAGAGGGATGCGCAGGCTTGGGCGCACCAGCGCCCTAGCCGAAATAGGGTGAGGGGGTATGCCGCGTTACACGGGGCGTTCTGAAAGACACGCTCTGTGCACACGGCGTCGATGCGGTTTTCGCAAACGTACCGAACGGTCTTCCGTCCGCGACCATCATCGCACTGCCGCAACACACAAGGGGCCAAGAACGCACACTAAGACGCGTTGGCGCGATCATGGCCAACGCGTCGGATACCGTGTTCGTGGATCCCGGCTCGCGCTGTGCTTGGCCGGGATGAGGATGGGGTGGTTGGCGGCGCCTTAGCGGCGGCCGAGCACGAAGAATGGGTTCCAGACGGTCTCGATCAGGGCGCTTGTTACGGTCGATCCGTTCGACCCGCCGTGGTCGCGCCGGTCGTACTTGTCCGTGTTGCGAGCGTGGCTCGCATCATGCTTCTTGAAAAACTTGCTCATGGCGAACTCCTTTCGCTGGGCTGGCCGTCGTTATGACGTCTCGTCAACATCCAGGGCTCCATGATGTGGGCGGCCGACACCGTTGGAGAACTGCCGAATATGTGGGTCTGCCATGCGTTTATTCAATGTGTCGGCGATCACATCGGAAACAGGCTCATGTCGGGATGCTATGGGCGGCTTCGGCGAGATTCTTGAGCTTGGCGACGGCGAGATCGTGGCCCAGCATGATTAGACCGCAATCGGGCGCGGCGAGCAGCCGGTCGGCGTCGATGTGCTGCAGGGCCTGCTCGAGCCGGGCGCTGATGTGTTCGACGGTCTCGATCTGGCTCGACGCGATCTCAACGGCGCCGAAAATCACCTTGGTCGACTGGAATTTTTCCAGCAGAGACAGGTCGTTATGCCGGTGGGCATCCTCCAATGACACCGCGTCGATCGCCGCTGCGTCGAGGGCGCCGGCCAGCCGCTGATAAACCTCGGGGTCGGCCTTCACATAGTCGGTCTCGTCCAGCTTGTCGGGATAGCCGCAGCACATGTGCATGGTGCGGGTCACCTGCCTGGGCACGCCGTGGAAACAGCGCTCCAGGTTTTCGACACCGTAGTCGAGAGCCTGATCGGGCAAGCGCGCAAACAGCGGCTCGTCGACCTGGATGTGCCGGCAGCCGGCTTCTGCCAAGGCCAGGATTTCCGCGTTCAAGGCGTCTGCCAGGTCGCCGCACCAGGCCTTCACGTCGCCATAGTGCAGGTCGGCCGTTGAATCGGAAATGGTCAGCGGCCCGGGGACGGTGATCTTCACCGGCCGGTCGGTGGCGGCCTGGGCGACCTGGTAGTCGCGCGGCAGAAACGGCTCGGTCGGCTTGATCGGGCCGGTGAAGGTGGGCACCGCATCGACCCAGGCGCCGTTGCGCATGGCGCGCTCGGTCAACGTCTCCGGTTCGAAGCCGGTCATGTGGCGGCAGTGGTAGTGGATATAGTTTTCGCGGCGCACCTCGCCGTCGGTCGGTATGTCGATGCCGGCGTCGGCCTGCGCCTCGACCACGTCGATCGTGGCGCGATCATGGATGGCCAGAACCTGCTCGTCGTTCAGATCGTCGCCGTCTGCCTCACCGACCGCCGCGACGTCGTGAAACCAGGCGCGGCGCGGCACATAATCCGGTTTGGGGAAGGCGCCGATGGTCGTGGTCAAGAGCGGCATGATCTGAAACTCCTAAAGTCTCAGCGCCATCCTGGACGGCCACCCTTGTGGCCGCAACACGAAGGCGCTTCCTGCGAGCACGGTCGCTGGCGTGTGCCCGAACCCTATGACCCCATCGTGACGGTGCCGTCCTCGGTTTCAGGTCAAGCGGGCGAGGGTATGGCCGCCTCAGTCGTTCTGGGGGATCGTGTCGTTGCGCAGGCTTTCGTAACTCACCATGACGTGCTCGCGATACGCCGCGCGTTCCTGAAGGCGGGCATACCATGCTTCCAGGTTGGGCAGCGAAGGGCGATCCAGCGGCATGTCATAGTAACGAAACAGCGTCATGCCGGCGGGAATGTCGCCCATGGTCAGGTGATCGCCCGCGATGAAGTCGCGTCCGGCAAGATGGGCGTCCAGCTTGGCGTAGATCCCATTTAGTCGGACGATCGCTCTGTTGATGGCATCCATGTCGCGGTGTTCGGGCGGGATACGGACCAGGCCGAAGAACACTGTCACATAGTCGTCGCGGATCGTCGTCGCCGCCCAGTCCATCCACATATCGGCCAACGCGCGTTCGCCTGGGTCCTGTGGCCACAGAGAGCCGGCACCGTATTGCGCGGCGATGTAGCGCACGATGGCGTTCGATTCCCAGATCACCCGGCCGCGGTCTTCCAGGGTCGGCACGACCCGGTTCGGATTAAGCTTGCCGTACGCATCCGTATCGAGCCCGCCATGCTGGCCGCCCAGATCGATGCGCTCGTGGTCAAGGCCAAGCTCTCCGATGGCCCACATGACCTTTTGCACGTTCGATGATGTCGCGCGTCCCCAGACTTTCAGCATGGTCATGTCTCCCTCGATCGATGGCGCCTATGGGCCCGTGTTTACGTCTGTGCGCAGTCTTCGAGCAAGACGCCCCGACATTTTTCCCGTCTGCGCCAGCGCACCAAGGTCGTCGCCTTGGATAACTTCAAGAGTTCCTTGCGGAATACTTCGTCTTCAGGGCTTCCCGCCTGACATTCGGCCTTCTTATCCATGATTTCGTCGCGATTTCTATCGCGCCCGATCTTGAATCGACCCCCGAGCACGACGGATGGTCGATGTGGCGCGTGCGTTCCGGCAACATGCCGCCAGATTGATGGCGTTTGTTAATGCCATTCTAAAGTTTTGTCCCATGATGCGTTGCAACATGCTGGGTTGTGCATCACGCGTTTGCCGAATTTTAAACTTGTATATCGTTTGTTGGTTTCGCGTCACATTTCTATGTGATGGCAAGTTTACACGAGCCATACATCCGTTGACCCCGATTCAGGTACGGTTTAATCACTCTTTAGGGGCAGATAAGGGTGGTTGAATGACGCGCGATTTACTCGCCCCTGTCATTCGTCTTACGGAGGTAACATGAACAACAAGTTGCTGACAGCGCTGGTCGCGGCGCTGGCGACCTTTGGTATTGCCGCGGGCGAAGCCCAAGCAGAAAAGACACTTGTCTACTGTTCGGAAGCGAGCCCGGAAGGTTTCAATCCTTCGCTCTATACAGCCGGTACGACGTTTGACGCATCCTCACGCAATGTCTTCAACAGACTGGTCGAGTTCGAGCGCGGTTCGACAAACATTGAACCGGCCCTGGCGGAAAGCTGGGAAGTCTCCGACGACGGCCTTGTCTACACGTTTCACCTGCGGCCTGGTGTGAAGTGGCAGTCAAGCGACAACTTCACGCCGACCCGCGATTTCAACGCCGACGACGTGTTGTTCAGCTTCAACCGTCAGCTCGATCCCGAGCACCCCTATCACAACGTGTCCGGCGGCAGTTACGAGTACTTCCAGGGCATGGACATGCCGAACCTTCTGAAGTCGGTCGAGAAGACCGACGACATGACGGTGGTCATGACCTTGAACCAGCCCGAAGCGCCGATGATCGCCAATCTGGGCATGGATTTCGCGTCCATCATGTCGGCGGAGTATGCCGATGCCATGATGGCGGCCGGCACGCCCGATACGTTCGACCTGGAGCCGATCGGCACCGACCCCTTCCAGATGGTGCGCTACGTCAAGGACGAGCGCATCGACTATCGCTCCTTTGACGACTATTGGCGCGGGCGCGCCCCGATCGACCGGCTGGTCTTCCTGATCACGATCGATCCGACCCAGCGCTACAACAAGCTGCAGGCCGGCGAATGCCACATCATGCCGTATCCCAACCCGGCTGATCTGGAAGCCATGATGGCCGATCCAGACATCAACGTGATGCAGCAGGAAGGCCTGAACGTCGGCTATCTGGCCATGAACACGGAGAAGGATCCGTTCACCGATGTGCGCGTGCGCCAGGCCATCAACATGGCGATCGATCGCGACGCGATCATCGAAGCCGTCTATCTGGGTGCCGGCGTGAAAGCCAAGAACCCGATCCCGCCGACAATCTGGTCCTATAACGACGCCATCACCGACTACGAGTACGATCCCGAAAAGGCCAAGGCATTGCTGGCCGAAGCCGGCTATCCCGACGGCTTCTCGACGGACCTGTGGGCGATGCCGGTGCAGCGGCCCTATAACCCGAACGCCGAACGCATGGCCGAGCTGATGCAGGCCGACCTCGCCGAAATCGGCATCGAGGCCGAGATCGTGACCTTTGAGTGGGGCGAGTATCTGGACCGATCGCGGAACGGTGAGCATCAAATGCTGCTGTTGGGTTGGACCGGCGACAACGGCGATCCCGACAACTTCCTGCATGTCCTGCTGGGTTGCGCCGCCGCGGATGGCGCGAACCGTGCGCGCTGGTGTCACGAGCCGTTCGACGGCCTTCTGCAGCAGGCCAAGCAGAGCAGTGATCCGGACGAGCGGACACGCCTCTATGAAGAAGCCCAGGTGATCTTCAAGGAGGAGGCGCCGTGGGTGACGATCGCCCATTCGGTCGTCTTCATGCCGATGACGAACGACGTGATCGACTACAGAATCGATCCGTTTGGCGGTCATCCGTTCTATGGCGTCGATCTTGCCGAGTAAGCAGGGCCACTAGGGGGCGCTGCTGGCTTCGGGTGGCGGATGCTGTGCGCGTCCGCCACCCGTTGCCGTTAATATAGGTCATGCTTAAGCTCGTTCTCCGAAGGATCGGACTGCTGATCCCCACGTTCCTGGGTGTGACGCTGCTGACCTTCGCGCTGATCCGGCTGGTGCCGGGCGATCCCATCGAGATGATGGCGGGCGAGCGCGGTATCGAGCCCGAACGCCACGCCGAACTGAAGGCCAAGTTCGGTTTCGACCAGCCGCTTTTGGTGCAGTACGGCGACTATCTGCTGGGTATCGTCCAGGGCGATTTCGGCGACTCCGTGGTGACCAAGGAACCGGTCCTGCGCGAGTTCTTCGACCGCTTCCCCGCGACGGTCGAGCTGTCGGTCTGCGCCATGATCTTCGCCATTGTGCTGGGGTTGCCGCTGGGTGTCATCGCCGCGGTCAAACGCGGGACCGCCGCCGATTACGCGGTCATGGGTGTTGCTGTCACCGGCTTTTCCATGCCGATCTTCTGGTGGGCGCTGCTGCTGGTCCTGTTCTTCTCCGTCAATCTGGGATGGACGCCAGTCTCGGGCCGCATCTCCGCGCATTTCTGGGTCGATCATCAGACAGGCTTCATGCTGATCGACACGCTGCTGTCCGATGAAAAGGGCGCGTTCTGGTCAGCGGTGCGCCATCTGATCCTGCCGGCGGTGGCGTTGGGCACCATTCCGCTGGCGATCATCGCGCGCATGACCCGTTCGTCGATGCTGGAGGTGCTGCGCGAGGACTATGTCAGGACCGCGCGCGCCAAGGGGATGTCGCAGCTTCGCGTCGTCACCGCGCACGCGCTGCCCAACGCGCTGATCCCGGTGGTCACGGTGATCGGCCTGGCGACCGGCATTCTCTTGGCCGGCGCCATCTTGACCGAGACGATCTTCTCGTGGCCGGGCATCGGTAAGTGGCTGATCGAGTCCGTTAGACGGCGCGACTATCCGACCGTTCAGGGCGGGGTGCTGCTGGTTGCCACCGTCATCATGGCGGTCAACCTGCTGGTCGATGTGCTGTACGGCGTCATCAACCCGCGCATCCGCCATGTCACCGAGCGCGGCGCCAGGGGGCAGGCATGACCGACCGCGTCAACGCCACCGACACGCCGGACACCCTGACGCCGGCCGAGCCGTCGCGTCATCCGGTGGTCCTGTTCTGGCGCCAGTTCCGCCGCAACAAGGGCGCGATGCTGGGCCTGATCACGATCATGATTGTTATCGCGGTGGCGATCTTCGCGCCGCTGCTGGCGCCATACGCGCCGAGCGAGCAGTTCCGCGACGCGTTCCTGTCGCCGCCGATCTGGGCGGGCGGCGATCCGCGCTTTATCCTGGGGACCGACGATGTCGGCCGCGACATTCTATCGCGGCTGATCTACGGCGCGCGCCTGTCGCTGATCATCGGCGTCGTCGTCGTTACCCTGGCACTCGCGGTCGGCGTCACCTTTGGCCTGCTGGCCAGCTTCTTCGGCGGTGTCGTCGACGTCGCCATCATGCGGCTGATGGATATCATGCTGGCACTCCCGGCGCTGCTCTTGGCCATCGTCATCGTCGCTATCCTGGGGCCCGGCCTGATCAACGCCATGATTGCCGTGACCGTGGTGGTGATACCGCACTACGCGCGGATCACGCGCGGCGCGGTGCTGGCCGAACTGGGCCGCGACTACGTCACGGCATCGCGCGTCGCCGGCGCCGGCCCGTTTCGGTTGATGTTCGTCACCGTGCTGCCGAACTGCATGGCGCCCTTGATCGTGCAGGCGACGCTCGGTTTCTCCAGCGCCATTTTGGACGCCGCCGCGCTCGGCTTTTTGGGGTTGGGCGCGCAGCCGCCGACACCCGAATGGGGCACCATGCTGGCCGACGCGCTGCAGTTCATCCAGCGCGCCTGGTGGGTGGTGACGTTCCCGGGTCTAGCGATCCTGATCACCGTCTTGGCCTTTAACTTGATGGGCGACGGGTTGCGCGACGCACTCGACCCGAAGCTGAAGCGCAGCTAGGGCGGGATCGGGCCGGGACGACCTGGCGGCCACTACGCAGAGAAGACGGGGTACGGAGAGGTCGTTCGCGGGGTTTGCGTTTGCGCCCGATCCGGTTTCTTGATTTGCTCGCGCTATGCCCTGGTTCCCGGGGCCGACATGGCAGCAAAGGAGTGGCACGATGGGCGATCACGAAAAAGGTCAGAAGTTGATTGAGCAACTCTTCGGTTCGCTCGGGGGCGGCGACCGCCCGGCTTTCAACGACATGATGGAGCTGACCTGCGATTACCTGTTCGGCGAGATCTGGTCGCGCGAGGGCCTGCCGGTCAAAGATCGCTCTTTGATCACGGTTGCGGTCCTGACCGCGACCTCCCAGGGGACCCAGCTTCGCGGCCACCTGAAGGGCGCGCTCAATGTCGGCCATTCGCCGGAAGCCCTGCGTGAGGTGATGATCCATGTCGCCCACTACGCCGGCTGGCCGACCGGCATGAACGGGCTGGCGGCCTTGGAAGAGGTGATGGCGGAGAAGGGGCTGTCATTCTCGGACGCCTCCTGAGCAGGGCGTATTGCGCTCACCTCTGGGTGACCCAACATCACAATTGATCGGCCCGGGCGCGTGCTGCGTAGAAATTGGGTCCAATAACAAGAACCCAAAGCGGGAGACACCTGTGACACTTGCCAACCTGATTCGGCGCGCGCGCCTGAGTGCTGTGTTCGCCACTGGTCTGTTGCTGGCGGCGTGTGCATCCGGCAACGACGGGTCGATGGATACGGTCTCCGGTTTTGATGTCGACCGCTATCTCGGTGAATGGCATCAGGTCGCGGCGATCCCTGTGTGGTTCCAGCGCGACTGCGTGGCAAACACCACCGCGACCTATGGGCCGGGCGAGGATGATCTGATCGCGGTCACGAACCGTTGCGAGATCGCCGACGGCACGTTTGACGAGGCAGACGGCCGGGCTCGGTTCCAGGGTGATCCCACGGACGGCAAGCTTGAGGTGACGTTCGTTGACGTCTTCGGCGAGTGGGTGTGGGCGACCGGCGGAGACTACTGGATCATCGGCTTGGATCCCGACTACCGTTGGTCGGTGGTGGGTCATCCCTCACGCGAATACGGCTGGGTTCTCGCCCGCACGCCGACCCTGGATGCGGCGACATTGGCGACGGTCGACGGCATCCTGAAGGATGAGGGCTACGACACCTGCACGCTGATGATGACGACGCCCGATCAGACGGGCCCGCTGTGCCAAGTGGCAGGCGGTTAGTTCAGGCTCCGCTCTAGTTCGACGTTGACGTGGCGGCCTCCGAATCGTCCGGCATCACGGATTCAGGTTCGACCGACGACTCGCCGCTGGTTGCTTCGGGGTAGGCCATGTCGGCGGGTACGCTGATGTCGACAACCGAGAGTACGACCGCGACGGCGACGATCATGGCGATGACGATGGTGGCGATGGCGCCGATCACGGCGCCGCTCGATGCATGGTTCGTCGGCACCTCGCCGAAGCGGTTGGCTTCGGGTTTGCTCCCCAGGAACCAGGTTTCGATGAGCAGCCAGATCGGACCGACAATGGGGATCAGACCGATCAGAATGAACCATCCGGAACGCCCGCGATCGTGCAGTCGTTTCACGTTTACGGCCAGGGCCGGCCAAATCCCGATCAGGCTTAAGACAATGGAGATGACGCCGTATTGGCCGGTCTCATAGATTTCGATGGCCGCGACCGTATTGGTGATCATGCTGTAGACGAACAGGATCGGCATCGCGCGGGTCCAAAACGTCGCGCGGTTGATGCGACCGGAAAACGAAAAGAACAGCTCCTGTAACGGCATTGCGGCATCCCTCCAGCGCCAGATCCGAAGGCGGGCACGCTACACCAGTAACGGGATTCGCCTCAACGTCGGAAACCGAAGGTTTGCGTCGCCCATCGTCGGTATGGGGCGCCGGGTCTCGGTGCGCTGGCCGGATGTGTCAGTCTTGTGACGACAGGACCTCCGTGCCGTCGGGAACACTGAGCCAGGCGTGCTTGCGCGAGGCCCAATAGTGTTGACTTGGCTGTGCGAACCCGGGGTCGGCGAAACATCCCACCGATACGCCGACCACGTTCGGCCACGCTTCCATGCGGAAAAACACGGTGACGCCGCATGAAGGGCAAAAGCCGGATTCAATCCAGCGACCTGACTCCGTCGTGCTGCGACGCCACAGCTTGGGGTCACCAAGAGTATTGACCGCTGAATCCGAGTAGATGGCGCAATAGGTGAAGGCGCTGCCGCTTTCGCGTTGGCAGTTCGTGCAGCTGCAGGTGTAAACATGTTTCGGCTCACCGCTGACGTTAAACGAAAGCGCCCCGCAGCCGCATTGAGCGGTCCGGGTCGTGGCGTCGGTCACTGTCGACATGATGCGTGCCTCCTTGCGGTCGTCCTGCGTTAAGGCGTCGCGATGGTTCCTTCATAGGTCAGGAATAGGCGGCCGTCGGCGTGGATCGTCTCGACAAACGTCGTCCCGCCACCGCTGAGCCCGGCGAACTTGCCCGTTCCGCCCATGATACCCCATGTGTTGCCGTCGGGCGTGTGGTGGTACCACATGGACCAGGTGTCGCCGTCCAGGTCGGTCGCGTGGCAATGGCCGGTGTTCATGACGAACGCGCCGTCGGCGTCGTAAACCGCAGTGCCGGTGCAGTCCTGCGCGTTCATGTCGATCGGACTGTTGTTGTCGTCGTGGATGATGGCCTGGAGGTGAAGACGCTCCAATCGCCCGCCGTTCTCCAGCGTGATGGTCTCACCCCATCTTTGAATGTAGGTCGCTGATCCCGACACCGTCACCTCGTCGGCTGACGCCGTGGCCCAGGGGAACGCGGCGACCAAACCGAAAATCACGAATCGAAACAGAATGTTTGTCATGTGGCATTCCTTCCTTCCCCAATGATCGAATCCTCTGCGCCCATGACGAAGTTGATCTGCCCAAAACCAAACAGGTAGAGCAGATTGACGTATTCTATCTGCTCTACGATGCCCGCTTGTGCGCGAGTGTAAGGCCGTCGCCGATGGACAGCATGGTAAGGTCGATCCGCTCGTCATGTTTGAGCTTGTGGTTCAAAGCGCGGATCGCGGCGGTATCGGCGTCCTGTTTGGCGTGATCGATCACCGAGCCGCCCCAAAGCACATTGTCGACCAGAATGACGCCGCCATCGCGCACCAGTTCCAGCCCGTGCTCGTAATAGGCATCGTAGCTTTCCTTGTCGGCATCGATGAACATCAGATCGAAACTGCCAGCCATGCCGTCGTCCAGGAAACCGCGCAGAGTTTCGGCCGCCGGCGCCAGGGTCAGGCTGATCTTGTCGGCGACGCCTGCCTTCTCCCAGTGTCGCCGGGCGACCGACGTATACTCATCGCTGACGTCCAACGCATGGATCGAGCCGTCGTCAGGCAGGGCAAGCGCCATGGACAGAGAGCTGTAGCCAGTGAAGGTGCCGACCTCTAGAATCCGGCGCGCGCCGGTCAGGCGCACCAGCATGGCCATAAGCTGGCCCTGATCGGGCGATATCTGCATCATGCCCATGGGCATGGTCGCCGTCTCTTCACGCAACTCCGCCAGCACCGGGTGTTCGCGGACGGCGACGTCCACAAGATACTGGTGCAGGGGATCGCTCATCTGTAACACGCGTTCCGACATGGTTATCCTCATCCCGTGGGGGTCGTTACGAAGAAACCGCAGGATAGGACGGTCCGGTCGATATATCATCCCCTCGCCATGACGGGTCTTTGGATGACGTTCACGTTGTTGGGTAGGACAAAATGACGACCACATCGCTTGTTGGGCACCACTTCGCGGAAGACGAGAGGGAAGCCCTGCTGAATTTGATGTTCGCCAGAATGCCGGACGGTCAGTTCGGTCTGCGCCAGATGGTGCGTTGGGAGAGCGTGCCGAAGTTCGTCGTCGCCGAAGATGACAGCGAGGCCGGCCGCGTCTGCCTGGAGGCCTTGGTCGACGAGATCCGCGACGCCTCTGAGCTGAAAGCCGAATACCGCGAGGGCGGTGACGTCAACATTGTCTTCATCGTCGCCAACAACACTCTGGAGGCAGCGGGACGTCATGCCGAGCTGCTGGCCAAGTTCTTCCCCGGAGCGTCCGCCGAGGAACGCGATCAGAAGACCCGGGACTTCATCGCCGCCCAACAAGAGCAGGACAATTTCGGTCAGATCTCCGTGCTCAGCTTCGAACGCGGCATCGCCGGGGCGATGATGTTCGTGACGTCGAAAGAGGAGACCCAGATCGGACGCGGTGTCGCGCGCGAAACGATGAAAGCCCTGGGCCTGGTCGGCGTGCCGGGCAACGGCGTCGCAAGCGTCATGTCATGGGACGACCCGGCCGACTGGCTGACCGATTTCGATCGCCGCGCGATCGGGTTCGTCTACGGCGGCGGCCTGGCGTCCGGCGCTTCAAAGGATGCCGTCGAGGCGCTGCTCAACGGCTAGGCGGCGCTGGTCGGAGACCCATGAAACAGGTGACCAATGCCACCGCGCTTCGTGTTCAGGGGTTGCTGGGTGACGGTTTCGAGGTGCTCGAGTTCGACGAGAGTACGAGAACCGCGGATGACGCGGCAGCGGCCATCGGTTGCGCGGTCGCGCAGATCGCCAAGTCGCTTCTGTTTCGCACCAAGGAAGACAATCGGCCCGTCCTCGTGATCGCCAGCGGCACAAACCGGGTCGACGAAAAGAAGGTGGGCCGGCTGCTGGGTATGACAATTCGCCGGGCCGATGCCGACTTCGTGCGCGACGCCACCGGCTTTGCGATCGGTGGGGTGCCGCCGGTCGGTCATAACCAGGCGCCTCTGGTTCTGCTCGACAACGACCTGCAGCAGCACGACGAGATCTGGGCCTCGGGCGGCACGCCCAACGCCGTCTTCAAGTTGACACCCGACCAGTTGGCGGCGCTGACCGGTGGGCCCTTTGTCGACGTCGCGAAGGTGTAAGTTTTTTCGTCCGCCAATCCCTTTTCGGGTTCGCGCATTCAACCAATACATCGCATGCCGCGAACGATGCATGGCTGTTCATACATGGTAGGGCGCCGGTGCCCACCTAGACTTGAGTCATGCGGCGTGCGGCCGGCATAGCCGATGTCATGACCAAAACGGGTGGGTGGAAACGCGATGGTGAACTACGAACGAATTGGCACGGCAAGCTACCGGCTCGGTGAAGGACCGCTTTGGGATCACGACAACGGTACTCTTTATTGGCTCGACCTGTTGCAACCCGGCGTTTTCCGGTACGACCCCAGCTCGGGTGACATCGACGGATGGGAACTGCCCGGTGATGTCGGCGGTTCCATGGCGTTGCGCGAGAAGGGTGGCGCCGTCATCGCAATGGATCGCGGTTTCCACTTCTTCGACTTCGACACCGGCACCTGCGAGACCATCGTGGAGCCCGAACCGGAGAAAACGGATACGACCATTAACGACGGCAAGGCCGATCGACGCGGCCGTTTCTTCGCCGGCAGCGAGGACCTGTCGTTCAAGGAACCGAAGGGCTCGCTCTACCGGCTTGATCCTGATCTCAGCTGGTCGGTCGTCGACCGCGGGTTCATTTGCGCCAATGGTCCGTGCTGGAGCCCGGACAACAGCATTTTCTATTTTGCCGACAGCAACAAACACACGATCTACGCCTATGACTACGACATCGAGACCGGCGAGCTGGCCAACCGGCGCGTTTTTCTCGACACCCGGCCCTATAACGCCACGCCCGATGGCGGGACCATCGACGCGGACGGCTATCTCTGGACGACCTTCACGGAAACCGGCTGCATCGCGCGCTTCGCGCCTGACGGCAGTCTGGACGAGCTGATCGAAACGCCGATCGAGATGGTCACCAGTCTGACGTTCGGCGGCGACGACATGGACGTGCTCTATGTCACGTCGATCGGTGACGAGATTGACGGGCTGAGGCCGTCAAAACCGGATGCCGGCGGCATTTACGCGGTCACCGGTCTGGGCGCCAAAGGTCTGCCGGAACCGAAGTTCGCCGGCTGACAGCAAAGACCATCGCTCCGGCTCGCTCTTAAGAGGAGAGGGGGTGGACAACTGTGTCCCGTTCGTCCCGCGAAGGGCTTAGAGCTGGCGCCTGTAGAGTGGATCGCTTGCCGGTTCGCCCAGCTCGAGCGCTGTGCGGTAGCCGCTGTAGACGGCCGCGGCGATGGTGCCTGGCGCGTCGCAATCGCCGATGCGGTGTAAGGAGAGATTGCTGGCGCGCGCCAAAAGGTCCTCGTAGAGGTCGCCCGCCGGCTCGCGGTTCGTCACCGGCACCACCCAGTCGGCCTTGATCGTCTGCGTCTTGTCGCTGTGGACGCAGGCAACGGTCGCCTCGCCGGGCGCGACGGCGTCCAGGCGGTGATAGGTGACAACGTCCACGCCGGCGTCGCGCAGGGCGGCATTAGACTGCGAGATCTCGGCTGTATGGGAGCCCCAGGCGACGGGCCGGTGCGCGGTCGTGACCAAGGTGACGTCGTTGCCGCGTTGGACGAGCGCCAGCGCCACGACCGATGCCATGTAGTAGTGGTCGTCGTCGTAGATGACCACGCGTCCGGCGGGCGTTTCATCGCCTGCTAGGATCGCGTCGACGCCGACAATTCGCGCGCCGTCGCCGTTTTCCCACGGCTCCATGCGGTTGTTGCCGATGCCGTCGGTGCGCCACTGCGAACCCGTTGCGATCAGGACGTACTCGGCGCCGGTGGCCATGACATCATCGGCGGCCAAATGGCTCTCACGAAACACCTCGACGTTCATCAGCTTGTCGAGTTGGGTCGTGCGCCAGTCGCGCACCCGCGCCCATTCGGAAAGACCGGGCAGGCGGCTTTCGGTGGTCACCCGGCCGCCGAGGTCGCGTGTCGCCTCGGCAAGCATGACATCGAAGCCGCGCTCGCCCAGGACCCGCGCCGCTTCAAGGCCGGCCGGACCGGCGCCGACGATCAAGGCGTTTGCCGGCGACGCGCTGCGCTCGATGTGTTCGGGATGCCAGCCGCGGCGCCATTCCTCGCCCATGGTCGGGTTCTGAGTGCAGCGGATGGGGATGCCCAAGGTGTCGTGGGCGTAGCAGATGTTGCAGCCGATGCATTCACGGATGTCTTCCAGGCGCCCTTCCTCGATCTTCTTGGGCAGAAACGGATCGGCGATGGAGGGCCTGGCCGCGCCGATCATGTCCTGCGAGCCCGCCTTGATGACCCGCGCCATGGTATCGGGGCTGGTGAAGCGACCGACCGCGACGACCGGTTTCGAGGTCATCGCCTTGGCGCGCGCGACACTGTCTTCGAGGGCCGCTTCCTTGACGAAGCGCGAGACGCCCATCTCGATGCCGTAGTCGTCGACGGTAAGGTCCCACAGATCGGGCAGGTCCTTGATCAGCGAGAAGGACTCGTAGGTCTCCTCGTCCCCCAGATCGACCGTGAAGCGGGTGGCGACCGCGGCCTTGCCGGCGACGGCCTCGAGCGTCTCCTCGATCAGTTCACGCACGATGCGCACGCGGTTCTCAACCGATCCGCCGTATTCGTCCGTGCGCTGGTTTGTCTCGGGGTACAGAAACTCCGAGAGCAGATAACCGTGGGTCGCGTAGACATAGACGACATCGAACCCGGCCTCGATGGCGCGCCGCGCTGCTTCACCCTGCCAGCGCCGGAGGTTCTTGATGTCTGTTTTGTCCGGCTGGCGCGCCTGGACCGGATGGTTGGCGCCGGACTGCGACGGCGCGCGGCCAGGACCGACACCAAGGGGCGCCATGCGGCTATCCAGGTTGGCGACGCGGCTACCGCCATGCCACAGCTCGACACCGGCGAGACCGCCATGCTCGTGGACGCCGTCGGCCATCAGCGCCTGGTTGCGCAGATCGTCGGCATCCCAGAGGCGAGCATGGGGAAAAGCGCCGTCGTCGGATGTCGGATTGATCGAACAATACTCCGTGCACACCACGCCCCAGCCACCCTCGGCCTTCATGGCGCGCATGCCGGCCAAGGTGTTGGGCCGGTGCCAGCCCATGCCGGAGCAGTGGGGCACCTGGTAGAATCGGTTCTTGGCGGTCACCGGGCCGAGTTGGATGGGCTCGAAGAGAATGTCGTACTTGGGATCACGCATAGGATTCGATCTCGCGTCGAACAAGGAAGCTTCGGCAGTCACGTTAGGTTCGGACGATGCCGGTCGTCAGATCATGGGATAACGGCGGATTGCCGTTACCTCAGCCCAAGGTGATGAACTCCGGCTTACCGATGGTCGCGGTTTTGAGGAACTTCGTCTCCTCGGTGGCTTCGCCACCTTCCGGTGCTGCCGGCATGACGTCGCTGTAGCCGTCTTCCAGGACAATGTGCGGGTCCTGGCCCTCGACCCAGCCGAGGAACGCGCCATGCAGCTTGTAGCCGATCAGGTGCTGGACGTCTTCGGGCAGGTCCTTGGCGATGTGCGGCGGTACGGCGAGGTACTGGTTTTCCTCTTGGCGCAGCCAGCCCAGGCTGTAGCCGCAGATCATGCCTGCGCGCCACTTATCGGCCGAACGGTTGGCGCCGCCGCCATGCCAGACCGAGCCAAGATAGATCAGCACCGAGCCTCGCGGCATGGTCGCCTGGACGACCTCGTCATCGTCATTCGGGATGCGTTTGTCGTCCCATACGTGACTGCCCGGGATGACACGGGTCGCCCCGGTCTCTTCGGTAAAGTCGGTCAGCGCCCACATGGTGTTGCACAGCGCCTGCGGCCCCGGATGCACGAACGGCAGCAGACCGTCGTCGCGGTGCAGGAACTGTTCGGACTCGCCCGGCCCGATGTTGACCGCCTGGGTGACATGCAGCTGGTAACGTTCGCAATAGGGTCCCAGCAGCAGGTCCATGACGTTCAACGTCACCGGACACGTTGCGACAAGTTCGCCGAACGCGGGCGACTTGGCGACCAGGGAGGAGATGCGTTTGGTCTTGTAGCCCCAGAACTCACCCTCACCGTAATAGGACCGGCCGAGATAGGGATCGAGGTCGGCCTGGACACGATCCATGGCCGTGTCGTCCAGCGCACGCTCGTAGATGACGGCGCCGTCGCGCTCCAGAATCTCCATCGCCGTTTCGGCCGACGTGTCCGGACTGATTGACTGTATCTGCCCCATGGATGCCCCTTCTCAAGCCTGTGTTGTCAATCGAGAGTACCGAGCAAGGCGCGCTTGTACAATCAACTGGCAAGTGACGAACGGTTGCCGGTGCAACCGAGAACAGCATCCAAATGGCCTAATCGTTGGTCCAATCGGTTGCGGTCGCGCCGATCATGTCGGCTGGCGGTACGCGGCCCTTATCGCGGGGATAGTAGCCCAGGAAGTCGCCGTGACCGGCATAGCCGATCAGGCGCTGCACGCGCTCAGGAAATGATTCGACAGTCTCGCGCGGGATAGTGAGGTACTGATTCACCTCCTGGCGCAGCCAGCCCAGCGCATAGGTGTTGACCAGTCCGGCGCGCGGCGCGTTGCTGTTGTTGGCGCCGCCGCCATGCATGGTCGAACCCAGATAGAACAGGGCCGACCCCGGCGTCATCGGCGCTTGGATCACCGGGTCGTCATCCCTGGCCAGCCTTTCTTCCATCCAGCGGTGGCTGCCGGGGATCAGGCGGGTCGCGCCGTTCTCCTCGGTAAAGTCGGTCAGCGGCCACATGACCGACACCTGCGTTTCGAGGCCGGGGAGCACGATCGGGTAGATGGTGTCATCGCGATGCAGCAGCTGATCGGTCTCACCTGGGTGGATCTCGATCGCCGTGCAGCTGCCGATCCGGTAGTCCTTGCAATGGGGCAGCAGGAGGGCATCGAGGATCTCCAGCATACGGTCGTGCGCGACGAGCCCGGTCGAGGCTTGCGAGATATCAAGGATGCTGTTGACGCGCAGTGTCGTATAGCCGTTGAAGTCGCTCTCGGTCGTTCGACCGACTGTATCGAAGGGATCGCGCAGATCGCGCAGCACCTGATCGGTCACATCCGTCGATACGATATCCTCGACGATCGCGGCGCCGTCGCGAAGGATGGCGGTGGTGATCTCCGGCACGCCGGCATCGCCGGGCAAGCGTTCGATCGTCATGATGTCTGTCTCCTGTTTTCTACCGTGTTCATGTACAGGCCTACGCCAGCATCGCGCGAACCATGGCTTGTGCCGCTGCCGTCATGCGTTGGGGTCCAAGCGCATTGCGGTTGCGCCCGGTCATGTCGTGGCTGACCGCGCCATCGATGGCGTGAACGATGAGGTTGGCAGTCGCCAGCGGGTCGTCACAGGTGATGTGCCCCTCGGCCGCGTTCCGGCCCAGATCGACGGCGATCTCGGAGATGATGCGGTTGGTGCCGATCTCGAAGATATCGTAGTACTCGGTGTTGTAGCCCTCTCGCTCCCACACCTCGATCAGGTCGTCGTTGACGTACATGTAGTCGATCATCGCCGCGATGGTGTCGTCGAGCTGGGTGAGCCAGTCCTTATTCGCGGCCGCGGCCTTGGCGTTGTCGCGCACCGCCGTCAGGCCGTCCAGGTAACGTTCGTTGAGCGCGCGGTAGAGCGCCTCCTTCGACTTGAAGTAGGTGTAGAAGGTGCCCTTCGCGGTGCCGGCGGCATCGGTAATGTCGCTAACCTTGATTTGCGCCAGCGGCATCTTTTGCAGAAGCGACGTCGCCGCGTCGAGCAACTCGTCGCGGCGCGTCTCCGGGCGGCGGTTCCAGCGGGGCGCGGGCGCGCTCATGAAGCCGCCCGAAACGACACGTTGAGGGACTCAAGGCCGCGCAGGTTGACGTGCGGGCGCCACGGCGACGGCGCGGTCGCCTGGATATCCTGGACGCGGGCCAACAGCTTGCGCCACGCGACCTTCGCCTCGAGCCTGGCCAGCGAGGCGCCGAGGCAGATGTGCGGGCCGATGGAAAAGGTGAGGTGGGCGTTGTCGGCGCGCGCGATGTCGAAGCGATGGGGATCGGGAAACCGCAGGGGGTCGCGGTTGACCGCGTCGGTCGGGATGATGATGTAGCTGCCTTTCTCGACGGTCTTGTCGGCGATGGTCAGTTCCTCCGACGCGATACGGCCGTTGAGCGTCACGGACGGCGTGTAGCGCAGGCATTCCTCGACAGCGGAAGGAACCAGATCGGGCTCCGCCGCCAGCCGTTCCAGCGAGCCCGGGTGGTCGAGCATGGCGCGGGTGCCGTTGCCGATCAGATTGACGGTCGTTTCGTGACCGGCGACGAACAGCAGGTCGGCCATCGAGACCAACTCATCCTGTGTCAGGCGCTGGCCATCCGTTTCAGCGGTGATCAAGCCGCTCATGATGTCGTCGCCCGGGTTGGCGCGTCGTTTATCGATCAGGTCGTCAAAATAGGCGCGCAACGTGAGCGAGTTCTTCAGTCCGCGCTCGCGCGTTGCCTCGTCGAGAAACTCGTAATCCAGAAGCAACGCTGAATCGACCGCCAATGCTTGGATCTCATCGCGGTCCTCCAGCGGCACGTCGAGCATCGTGCAGATCACCCAGACGGGCAGCGGATGAGCGAGCTCGGCCATCAGGTCCATGTGGCCCTTCGGTACCGCCGCATCGAGCAACCCGTCGACGGCCTCTTCGATCGCACCCTCAAGCTGATTGATGTGCCGGGGCTGGAACGCCTGTTGGACCAGACGGCGCAGCCTGGTGTGGTCGGGCGGGTCGAGATACAGCATCGAGCGCGTCAGGGTGTGATAGCCCTGGTCGTCTTCGGCGTCGCTTACATCCGATCCGTCATTGTTGCTGAAGCGGGTGTCGCGCAGCACCGCCTTGGCATCGTCGTAGCGCGACAGGAGCCAGGTATGGGAGTCCAACTTAAAGACGGGGTCGACCTTGCGGATCTCGTCATATAGCGCGATTGCCTCGTCAATCCTGTCAGGCGCGAACAGACCGGCACCGGCGCCGCGAAACGCCATGCCGGCCTTCATCTGCAGCTTCATTTTGTCGAACATGACGGCCCTCTATTGACTGTGGGTCATTAAGTAAGATGTTAATGACCGGGAGTCAATAGAGGGCCGCAAAAGACCGGGAATCGGTGGGCGTACGATCCCCGGCTGGAGACTTGTTGGATCAGTTGGCATCGCCGGCCCGCGCCCAAACCCCGCCACCCCAGGCCGCATACGCGGGGGGGGGGCGGGGTTTGGGCGCGGGCCGGCACCGGCTAGAGCGCAAATAGCGTTCTAGAAGCGGCCCAAGCCGTTCAACTGTGAGGTCCAGGCGTTGATCGAGCCGCCGGAGCCGCGGAAACCGCCGCGAAAGCTGGGGATGATGGTGCCGCCGAGTGTGGAGACGATGGCCGAACCGCCGGGTCCGCGCTGGACGTTCAGCAGCACGCCGCCGGGGCCGGTGACGAGTTGATCCGGTCGGACGCCGAAGACCTGCTGGTTCACGATGGCCTGGCGTGCGCCGAAGCTGATGCCGGAACCACCGCCGGATCCATTGAACGAGAAGGCGCGGTTGTTCTGCTGGGCCTCGGCCGCGGCGACATGGAACATCGCGATGGCGCCGACAAGGCCGACCATGATGGAGCGAACTTTCATCGAAACCCTCCTGAAGAGTCCTGTTTCCTCAGAGGTCGTTTCGCTGGCCCGCCAAACCAAGACACGGGCGCGCACGTTTCGGTGAACGAACGTTTGCGCTTTGGCGGATGACTAATCCGGCATCGCGACGGACTGCGGCAGGTCGTCCTCAATGTCGTACCAGGACGCCTTCGAGTCGGTGAAGATGTGCTGATCGGCGCCGCGGCCGGGATCGTCGTCGAGGGAGCCGAACGGAATGACCGCCACGTTGCGTTCTCTACTGATGCGCGGCATCGGTGAGCCGCAACGCGAACAGAAAACCTGCGAGAAGTGTTTAGCGTCCGGCGGCTTGTAGGTCACAAGCTCGTCCTCGCCGCGAACAAAGGTTACGCCGTCAGCCGACGTGAAACCGTTGGTGGTGTGGGCGGCGGCGCGCGCTTTTTGGCACCGGTTGCAATGACAGTTGTAGACCGCGGTAATCGGCGTCGTCACCTCATAGGCGATGTCGCCGCACAGGCAGCTTCCATGCAGCACGCCGTCGGTGGGACTTTCCTGTGCGGGGCGTTGGATGTTGGGGCCGTCGTCGGGGTCTGGGTAACCGTCGTGTTGTTCCAGGTCACCAGCAATGATGTGCCAGGGCGCCTTGGAGGAAGCAAAGATATGGGCGCCGGCCTTGACGCCGGGGTCCTCATTCAGCGCGCCGACCGGGATATAGAATGTGTCGCCTTGGGCATGTTCGGGTGTCACCGATCCACAGCGGCCGCAAAACGCGCGCGCAAAGCCGGGCGACGACTCATAGACAACAATCGCGTCTTCGCCGGAGAGCCAACGAAAGTCCTTTGCCTCGACGTCGGTGTAGGTGCCGAACGGCGCGCCGTGGGCCTTGCGGCACATAGAACAGTGACAATGGGTCATCCGACCTACACCACCGTCGATTTGCCAACGCACGGCGCCGCAGAGACAGGTTCCGGTGAGCATAAGCGTCCTCCGTGGTGGCCAGGTTAGCGTTGCCGCGCGGCCGGACAGTTCGGACAGACTCTAGGCGAGGTGTGTCACGCCTTAAAGGACAGTGTGGCGACAAGTGATCTGGGCGATCAGCAGCAGTCCTCGTTGCTGACACAGCATGCCCGTATGTCCGGGTGGTTGTCGCAACAGTCGTTCAGCAGGAACGAGATCATATCGCCGAGTTTCTTGAGGTTCGCCCGGTAGATGATCTTGCGCGACTGGCGCTCAGACGAAATCACGCCCGCATGCTCCAGCGCCGCCAGATGAAACGATGCGCGCGAGGAAGAGGCCTTGACCTTCTTGCCGATCTCGCCGGCCGACGCACCGCTTTCGCCACGTTTGACGAGATACCGCACGATCCGTAGGCGCGTCTCCTGGGACAACGCGGCGAGCATGTCGAGTGCTCGATGCTCTTTCATAGTTCAATAACTCTTGAAATGTTGAGATAAAGAACGATAGTGTAGCGGCAATGATCCGACAAGGCTTGTCATGCATAGAGGCCGCAAATTGGGAAGAGAGGACCATCCGCCATGAAAATCGTCAGTTTCAAGATTTGTCCCTTTGTTCAGCGTGTTACGGCGTTGCTCGAGGCCAAGAGACTGGATTATGACGTCGCGTTCATCGAACTCAGCGATAAACCGCAGTGGTTCCTGGATATCTCGCCGACCGGGCAGGTCCCTATTCTGATCACCGATGACGGCGATGTCCTGTTTGAGTCCGATGCCATCGTCGAATACATCGACGAGGCCTATCCTGCCTTGGAACCAGATATTCCTCTGGAAACCAAGGCGGCCAACCGCGCTTGGAGCTATCTGGCGACCAAAAACTATCTCGTCCAGTGCAGCGCCCAGCGCAGCCCCAGCGAGAACGTGTTGCGGGAACGGGCCGACAAGCTTGGAAAGGCGTTTGATACGATCGAGAAGCAGGTGGGTGGCACGCCCTTCTTTGGCGGCGAGACCATGGGTATGGTGGATATCGCCTGGCTAACCTTGCTTCACCGCACTGACATCATCCGGCAGCGCACTTGTTTCGACTTTCTCGGCGACCGGCCGAATCTGAAGGCTTGGCGCGACAGCATCCTGGCGACAGGTCTTGCCGAAAAGTCAGTCGCCCCTGACTTTGAAGACGCGTTCGCCGCGTTCTATCTGTCCGACCAAACGTTCCTTGGGCGCGGTTGCGCGGTCGAGAACGGCACGTTCGCCGATGCATGCGCCACCGATGCTTGTTGTTAGCCGATGACCTGCGGTCAAATGGCGAGACTGCCTACCGCGATGACCGCGATGACCGCCAGGGCAACCAGGCGGTAGTTGTCGTGGCTGACATGAGGAAACATCCTGGCGCCAGCCCAGGCGCTTAGCAGAATGACGGGTGCCAGTATGAGTCCGAGCTCCAGCATGCTCCAGGAGATCGCGCCGGAGACGCCAAGGATCGCCAGCGCGATGATTTCGATCAGCACGAAATACATGATCAAGCTGGCGCGTACGATCCGCGCGTCGCGGAACACCGAGAGGAAATAGAACACGATCGGTGGGCCGGCCATGCCCGAGGCGCCGGTAAACAATCCGCTTGCCGCGCCCGCGATGATCATGGCGATGCGGCTGGGCGGGCCTTCGTAATGCCAGCCGAAGGCAGCGATGGTGACAAAGACGAGAACGGCGATGGAGATCGTCCAGCGCAGGATGTCGGCGTCGGTCATCAACAGGACCATGGCGCCGAACGGTACCGCCAGCGCCGCCACGCCCGCGAGCACCAGGATCGAGCGCCAATGGGCGGTGCGCGAGGCCGCTGGCGCAAACGGAATGGAAACGATGAGGTCCAACATCAAACACACCGGCACCGCCACTGCCGGGCCGTAGATCGCACCCAGCCCCGGCGCCATGATCATGACGCCGCCGAACCCTGAAAAGCCGCGCATCAATCCGGCAACGAGCACGACGGGGATCGCCCACAAGAGTTCGCTGGTGAAGAGTGCCGTCATCGATAATCGACCTTGGCAGCGCTGCGCTTCGGCCGGGATGGTCCCGCCGGATCAGTCCGGCAATGCGACGTATTGCGGCAGGTCGTCTTCGATGTCGTACCAGACGGCCTTGGAGCTCGTGTAGATGTGGTCGTCGGCGCCACGGCCTGGGTCATCGTCCAGCGAACCGAACGGGATCGCGGCGTAACCGGCTTCCTTGTTGACGCGTGGCATGGCGGAGCCGCAGCGCGAACAGAACGTCTGGGCGAACGACTTGGCCTCCGGCAGCTTGTAGGTCACGAGCTTGTCCTCGCCGCGCACGAAGGTGACGCCGTCCGCCGACGTGAAACCGTTGGTCGTGTGGGCGGCGGCGCGTCCCTTCTGGCAGCGCGTGCAATGGCAGTTGTGGACGGTCGTGATCGGTTCGGTCACTTCGTACGCGATGTCCCCGCACAGACAGCTGCCATGCAGGACACCGCCTGTTTCGCGTTCCTGGGCCGGGCGTTCAATGTTGGGGCCGTCGCTGAGATTGGCGTGGGCGTCATGACGATCGAGCGCATCGGCAATGACATGCCATGGCGCTTTGGTTTCGACGAAGATATGCGATGTCGGACGAATGCCGGGGTCGTCGTCCACGTTACCTACGGGAACGAAGACCTGCCCGCCATCGGCTGGATCGGGCACCACGGACCCACAGCGTCTGCAAAACGACCTGATGAAGCCAGGCGACGACTCGTAGTGTGTCAGCATTTCCTCGCCGGACGTCCACCGAAACTCGTCGCTCGCCCCACTGGCATAGGTGGCGAAGGGCGCGCCATGGGCCTTGCGGCACATGGAGCAATGGCAGTGGGACATGTCGTTGAGCGCGCCGTCGATCTGCCAGCGCACGGCGCCGCACAGACAGCTTCCTGTGATCATCTGGGTTCTCCTTGTCAGTTACGTGTCGCGGCGCGAGCGCTCCGATGGAGCACGGCCAGCGTATGGCAGCCACCGGTCAACTTCCAGATTGCCGGTGGGCGGTCGCGGCGACGTGATGACAGGGAAGGGCGCTTAACGGAACATGCCCTCGCGCAGATTGACGCCATGCTCCAGGTAACCCTTCATGGCGCACAGCATCTGCATCCAACCGCTGCAATTGCCATAGGATGACCTGAGGCCCGCTTCATTGCGGCGCCAACCTTCTTCGGCAATCGAGACGAGGGTGCGGCCGTCCTCAAGCGGCTCGAAGCGCATGGTGACCGTGGTGTCGTAAGGGCCGTCGGGATCACCGGTCGTGTCGTCGGCTTCCCATTGCAGGATGATACGGCGGTTCTGTTCGACTTCGACGACCGTCACCGGAATCGTCTCCGGGAAGTCGTGGAACTTCCATGACACGGTGGCGCCGGTCTCAAGCCGCCCCTGGGCGCCGCCGGTCGTGAAGTAGCCGGAGAGTTCGTCGGGATTGGCGACAGCCTCGAACACCTCCTCGACCGGTTTGTTGATCCGGCCGCTAATCTCGAACTTGAGCTCCATGGTGGGTCTCCTTGCGAACGGATTCATTATGTTATAATATTATAACATGTCAACGAGCTCGCAGGACGACAGAGTTTTCAAGGCTTTGGCGTCGCCGCTACGGCGCGCGTTGCTCGACGCATTGCGGGACGAACCTCAGACGACCGGCGAGCTATGCCAACGGTTCGATAGGTTGGACCGCTGCACGGTGATGCAGCACCTGGGTGTGCTGGAAGACGCCGACCTCGTCATCGTCCGGCGCGTCGGTCGGCAACGCTGGAACTACCTGAATGCGCTGCCGATCAAGTACATCCACGACCGCTGGATCGGCGCCTACGCGACCGACGCCGTGGATCTGTTGGATCGCATGAAGACAGAGATCGAGCGGCGGCCCGGCAGCAGGAAACCCCTCGTCAAGGCGCGCTCGCGTTCGCGGTGACCCGGCCTCGCTTGACATTGGCAACCCTCACTCGATCATCCCCAGGTTTTCGAGGAGGCTCTGGCACAGTCCGAAGTCAAACAGGATCAATTCATCGCTGGCAAAGGCCTTGCCGGACCGTGCGACGTTGTCCTCCATTCGCGCGATGTACCGCGCCGCCAGATCGTCGACCTCGCTCCTTATCTGTTCGAGCGTCTCCGTCGGGGATGCTTCTGGGTTTTCTATGCCCCGAAAGATGAGAGCCATCCCGGTAAACATATTGACGCCCTCTTGAAGAGCCTCGCCCGTTTGGCTGCTCATCGCCTCGTCGTCTTCAAACACCAGCATCGATTGAGTCAGTCCGGCACAGCGAATGGCGATCGCGTCCTCCGTCTTCTCGTCATCGGCCAAGTCGTCCCACTGTCTCCAGTCAGACAGCTCAGCTTGCGCCGGAGCCACGATCGCGATGGCGAGCAGCCCTACAAGACCGAGCCTGATCACAATTCTCGCCATCCCGTGCCCTTAGATATGCGGCAAACGCGTCGTCCTCGTGCCCCGTGCCGTCATGTCGCCCGCATGCTCAGGCCGCGTGTTTGAGGCGGCAGAAGCAGGAGCTCTTGATCGGCACGTCAGCGCGGGCGACGGCGAGGTCCAGGCGCTGCTTGATCATGTTGGCTTCTTCGTCGCGGCCCAGACGGCGCAGGCATTCGTGATAGCCGTGCAGGCTCCAGACGTTGTCGGGATGCTGGCAGGCGCGGCTCAGGGTGTCGTCGAGGCCGAGGTCGGCGCGGTAGACTTCCGCCGCTTCGTCGATGCGCTCCTGCTCCATCAAAAGTGCGGCCAGTGCGTGCCGGGTCGGCTGCATCCAGCCCCAGGGCTCGTCATAGGGCAGGTTGTCGTCAAGCTCGACGGAGTTGCGCAAATGCGCGAAGGCGGCATCGTGGTTGCCGCGCCGGTACTCGATCTCGCCCAGCATCATCTCGCGCGCAACGGCCAGGATATCCAGGCATGAGTTGTTGAAGACATAGCGCGTGTCGGGAACGCGCTTAACCGCTTCATCAAACAACTCCGCTTCACCTTCCGCCGACGGCACGTCGCCGGAGGCCGCATGCGCCACAGCCTTGGCGTAGTGCATCAACGCGGTGGTGACGCAATAGAGGTCCTTATTGGCGGGCAGCTCCTGGGCGATGATGTCGTCCCACAGGCCGAAGCGGATGAGGACATGCTGCTTCATCGGCACGAAACCTTCGAGCCAGTCGGCCATGGGCGGCGACTCCACGCGCAGGACGTCCTCCGGCAAGGTCGCGACCATCTTGTCGGCGGTTTCCAACGCGACCTTTGACTGACCCAGGAACATCGCGCCGTAGATTTTGAAGTGGTAGTCGTGGACGCGGTAGTTCGAATAGAAGTTGAACGCGCCTTCGCGCTCCAGGAACAGCGTGTCGGCGTCGATGGCCGCCTGGTTCGAGTCGACGACCGCTTGATACTGACCGCACAGAACGTCGATGTGCGTCGCCATATGCTGCAAATGCCCGGAATCGGGTACCAGATTGCGCAAGCGGTCGGCGGCGACCTGCGCCTTTTGCGGCGTCGGCGACATCTCCATCAGATGAATGTACATGTGCAGCAAGCCGGGATGACGCGGCAGGTTCTCGCTTTCGATGCGCTCCATGGCGAGTTCCAGGATCTCCATGCAGTCGGCGGTGCGCGCGCCCTCGGCGATCTCGCCGGTCTTCAGATCCCACAGCGCCCAGGGCGTGCGATTCATGATCGCGTCGGCGGCGAGCGTCGCGATATCGGGATCGTTCGGGAAGCTGCGCCAGATATCGTACATCCGGTTGGCGAACTCCTCGATCCAGGGTGTTGGGTCGTCGCAAGGTGTCGCGGTGGGGTAACGCGACGGCAGCGCGCGGATCAGCGCCGCCTCCATGTCGGTCACCTTGTCGGCCAGCGCGGTCGCCTTCAGCGTCGCCTCATAGGCGTCCGCCAAGGCGGACTTAAGCTCGACGTCGTCGAAGGCTTCCCACGCCTTGTTGTAGTTGGGGCCAAGCGCATAGGCGACGCCCCAGTGCGCCATCGCGCAATCGGGATCGGCGTTGAGCGCCTTCTGGAAGCACGCGACGGCCTCACCATGGTTGAAGCCGTAGCACCACATGAGGCCGCGATCGAACCAGGTCTGCGCCTCCGCAGAGCCCGTGGTGATGGCGAAACTGTGGTCGCCCAGGTCGTAGTAACCGTCCTTCATGATCGTTCTCCCCCGATGGCGCTCGATGGCCGAGATCGAACGATACTCCGCCGAGCGTCGTCGTCCAATGCCTGCGGGAGTGACCTATTGTTCGATCCGATCGAGGACCCAGTCACGGAACGTCTCGGCGTGGCGGCGCAGCGCCGAGCCGGCATTGATGGTGATGTGGTGGTTCTCGCGCGCGGGCGCGGAAAGATCGAGCGGTATGGCGACATCGCCGTTCGCGATCAACCGCTCGCCCAGAAATCGGCTGCCGAGCGCCACGCCAGCGCCGCAGCGGGCGAGTTCCATGGATAAGACATAGGAGTCGACCGAATGAGAGAAGGTGGCGGGCGGTTTGAGGCCCAGGTGCTGGGTCCAGGTCTGCCAAGTATCAGACGTGCCGACCGTGTGGATCAAGGGTGCCGCGACCAGGTCGTCCCATGTGTCGATCGCCGCGGCCATCGTCGGCGTGCTGTAGAGGACGACATGATCGTCGACCAGCTGGACAGCATCGGCGCCAACCATTTCCTTCGTGCCGTATCTGAGTTCGACATCGGCGCGCGTGTGCAGGTAGTCGTCGGACCACAACGCGCTCACGATGCGCAGGCCGAGCTTTGGATACTCGCGCTGAAAATCCGGCAGGCGCGGCGCCAGCCACAACTGGGCAAAGCTGATGCTGGCGGCGACATGCAAAACGGTCTCGGGTGCGTCGGGCGCGACGACCGAGAGGCCCGACGACAGCTCCGACACCGCCGCCGTGACGTAAGGCAGAAGGCGCCGGCCGTCATCGGTCAGCACGAGGCCGCGCGCCTTGCGGACAAAAAGGGGCTTGCCGATGCGGTCTTCCAGCGAGCGGATGTGTTGGCTGACCGCCGATTGGGTGACGTTCAGCTCATCCGCCGCGCCGGTGAAGCTCAACAGCCGCGCGGCGCTCTCGAAGGCGCGGAGCCAGGTAAATGGCGGCAGAGGTGTGGCCATCGCAACTGATGGATTGATAAGTTAGACTAATACATATGACTTCAAACTTTCTGTTTGTCCAGGACGGCGATGCGCCGCAAAGTCCACTGGACGACACGGGAGATGGGCCCCATGGAGCATGTGAAGTTCACTCAGATGACCGACGGCGACGTCGAGGACTACACCTTTCTGCGCGAGCACGAGATCACCTACGCGGCCGAGACCGGCCAGAGACTGATCGATGCGATGGCCGGTCTTGCGGAAGGCTATTCCGGTTATCAGATTTCGCGGTTGGGCCATTCATTGCAGTCCGCGACACGGGCCTGGTACGACGGTGCCGATATCGACTGGGTGGTCGCCGCGCTGCTGCATGACATCGGCGATCTCTATGCGCCCTATATGCACGGCGAGTATGCGGCAACGATCCTGAAACCCTATATCCGCGAACAGTGTGTCTGGACCGTCGAGCATCATGGCGTGTTCCAGAAGATCTACTACGCCGACAAGTTGGGCGAGAGACCGAACGGCCGGGAAGTGCACCGCGGCCATCCCTATTTCGACGACTGCGCGGCGTTCTGCGAGCGTTGGGACCAGGCGAGTTTCGATCCCGGTTACGCGACGCTGTCGCTCGACTTCTTTGAGCCGCTGGTGCTGGAGGTCTTTGCGCGCAAGACCTTCGACGAGGCGGTGATGCGGCCAGGCGCGCGCGAGCCGCTGGTGGTGCCGGATGTCGCGTTGCAGCGCGAGTCCGGACACGTTGACGTGGCGGTCTGATCATGGCCGTCGCCGCGGTGCCAGCCGCCAATCCCAACCTTGCTTCGCCGTTGGATCAGGCACTTGCGCGCTGCATGGCGCCGGTCGCGGAGGCCGATAGCCTGCCGCCGGTGTGTTATCACGACGCCGACGTCATGGTGCGCGAGAGGCCGTCGGTGTTCCGGCGCGGCTGGCTCTCGATCGGGCGCGCCGACATGGTGCGTCAGCCCGGTGACTACGTGACGATGACGATCGCGGATGTGCCGTTGATCGTGCTTCGCGACAAAAAGGGTGACGTCCGCGCGTTCGCCAACACGTGCCGGCATCGCGGCGCCCAGCTGTTGGCGGGCGAGGGGACGACCGACCTGATTCGCTGCCCCTTTCATTGCTGGACCTACCGCCTGACCGGCGAAATGATTGGCGGTCCGCACATGGATCAGACCGCATCGTTCGATAAGTCGGACTACGGCCTGATCGCGTTTCCGACCGAGGTACGGGCGGGTTTCCTGTTTGTCTGTTTAGACCCTGAGGCGCCTGATCTCGACGAGCAGATCGGCGACTTCGTTGCCATGCACGCGCCGTGGCCGATCGGCGATCTGGTGTTGACGCGCCGGCGCGAGCTTCATGTCGACTGTAACTGGAAGGCATTCCTGGAGGTCTTCAACGAGTACTACCATCTGCCGTATGTGCATCCGGACTCATTGAGCGACCTCTACGACCCGCCGGCGCCAGCCGATCCGGTCACGGGCGACTACGCGACCCAGTACGGTGTCACCGAAGGCACCGGCGGTTTGCTGGAAAGCCAGCAGCAGTATGCACTGCCGAAGATCCCCGGCCTGACGGGCAAAGCAGCGAACGGAGTGCGCTACACGTGGCTTTTCCCGAACCTGACCTTTGCCGCCGGCACGGACGCGCTGTGGGTCTATGAAGCCTATCCTGACGGTCCCGAACGCTGCCGCATCATCCAGTCAATCTGTTTTCCGAAAGAGACGATGGCGCTGCCCGATTTCGAAGACAAGGCCGAGCAGTACTACATTCGGCTCGACGCCGCCTTGGCCGAAGACGTGCCTGCGCTGGTGAACCAGCAGAACGGCATCTCCTCGCCGTTCGCGCAGCCCGGGCGCTTCTCGGTGCTGATGGAACCCAATGTGGCGACGTTCGCCACGTGGTACGCGGGGCGTCTTCTGGCGGCTTGATCGGCTGGCCTGCCGGCTTTCTTGACGGAGTGTGAGCGCCGACACCGGCCGGGGGATTGGTCGCGCCGGGATGGCTGCGCTACGTTAGGACCATGAAACCGTGCCGTTTTTTGCGCGCGAGGCGTTGCGTCGTCGCCCTGGCTGGATCGCTCTTTGGCGGGCTGCTGCTTGTTGTCGCGAGCGCACCGCAAACGGCACACGCCGATTTCGCGGCCGGTGCGGCGGCTTACGAGGCCGGCGATTTCGATACCGCGCTGGCCGAGTGGCAACCGCTGGCCGAAAGCGGCATGCCCGGCGCGCAACTGGCGCTTGGCATTCTCTATGAGAACGGCCGCGGCGTTCTGAAGGACGATGCGCTGGCGGCGACGTGGTACCAGAAGGCTGCTGAAGCCGGCCATCCGGTCGCGCAATTCAACCTGGGCAACCTCTATCAACAGGGCCGTGGCGTCGAGCGCGATGTTTCCCAGGCGCTCTTCTGGTGGAGCGAAGCGGCCGCGCAAGGTCTGCCCAACGCGCAACTGAACATGGGCATCGCCTATCACCTGGGCGAGGGTGTCGAGCCCGATCCCGAACGCGCCTTTCGCCTTTTTCTGAGCGCGGCTAACGCCGGCAATGCCTCGGCGCAGTTTTCGGCCGGCTACGCTTATGAGAAGGGGTTGGGTACGTCTGTGAACGTGAGCGAAGCGCGGAGGCTCTATGGTCTGGCCGCCGCTGCGGGTGTCGACCTCGCTGCGGAACGGCTGGCGGGATTGCCGCTGCCCCAGACGACGGTGACCGCGACGGATACCGCGCCGATCGCGCCCTTGCCGCGCGCCAGGCCATCGGATGAGGTGACGGTCGCCCTTGCCGATGAACCGCCGGCGCCGCTTGAGGCCGAGGAGACTGTCGTGGCCAGTGTCACGGGGGCGACGGCGGACGATGGCGACGAACCCCTTGTTCCCGTTGCGGCGACCGCCGGTGATTGGCCATTCATCCAACTTGCCGCCTATCAAGATGCTGGGCGCGCGGAATCGGCCTGGCAGGATCTTGGCCAGCGGTTCCCCGATCTGCTCGGCGATCTTCCCTATCGCGTCCAACCGCTGGAAACCGGCAGCGAACCGGCGCTGATCTATGGCCTGCAGGCCGGGCCGCTGCCCGACCGGGATGAGGCCGAAGCCATATGCGCGGTGCTGCGAACCCGCGACGCCGACTGTTTTCTGTTCGGTCCCTAAGCGATAGGGCTTGCCATCGAAACCCAAGAGGCGCAATTTAGAAACGAATCGCTTTCTTAATTGCCGAGGAGGGTTTCGTGATGGCCATACATGGACATGGTGTGTTGCCTTTCCTGCTGGACATCGCGCGGCTGCACACCGCGCCGCGCCACGACGGTTCGCCACGGGTCGCGCGTGGCGGCAAACGAGACGCTGATCCCAAGCACGTTGTGATCGAGACGCCGCGGCAGCGCGGCGGCACATGACGTGACACCGTCCGGCAAACCTGCGGCGGTGCAGGGTACTGGCCTGGCGCGGCTATGGCCGGTCTTCCTGCTGCTGGTGCTCGGTTTGTCGTGGGGCGGGCATTTCTCGCTCTTCAAGATCGCGGCGGAGTCGTCGCTCTCCTATCTCGGCATCATCGCGCTCACGACAAGCGGGGTCGTCATCGGCATGACGGTGGTTGCTGCGCTGCGCCGGCGTTGGCCACGGTTCACCGGGCGTCATCTGCGCTTCTATCTTGTCTGCGCGGCGCTTGGTTACCTGATCGAGTTTCCGCTGAGTCTCTTTGTCGCCGAGGAGATCCCCGCTGGTCTGCTCGCCATCATCGCGTCGACATCACCGGTCTTCACATCATTGATTGCCATCGTGGCAAAGGTCGAAACGGTATCACGCCGGCGCATGGCGGCGGTTGCCGTCGGTTTGGTGGCGGCAGCGGTCGTCCTGGTACCGGGTACGGCCATCCCCCAACCATCGATGCTGACCTGGGTCTTGATCGCGTTTCTGATCCCGGTCGTCTACGCGACCTATCACAACTACGTCGCCTATGACTGGCCGGACGGTTCGGACTCCTGGCAGGTCGCATTTGGCGAGGTGTTGATTGCGACGGCAATCGTGTTGCCCATCTACCTGGTCGGCGATCGCTCGGTCGTCGTGTTGGGCGCCTGGTCGCCGGGAACCTGGACGGTTTTCGTGATGGCGGCGCTGGCCCTGATCGAGATCTACCTCTACTTCGAGATCGTCCGGCTGGCGGGCGCGGTCTTCGTCTCTCTGACAAGTTTCGTCAGCATTGTCGCGGGCGTTTTGTGGGGCATGATCCTATTCGGCGAGCAACACAACGCCTGGATCTGGCTCGCGGTCGTGCTGCTCGGCCTGTCGATCTTCCTGGCGCGCGAAAAGAACGCGGAAGGCTGAATCCCGCACCGAACCGCCGGCGGCTGATCAATCATTTCGTCGCCAATAACCCTTTAATAACATCGGATTATCTTTCTCTACGAATGTGACTTTGATTTCGGCCGTGGCTGGCATATATGCATTTCAGACTTTTTCGAAATCGAGGGAATGGCATCCATGCAGCTGGCCCCGCTTCACCAGGAGTTCGTGCTCCATTTCGGCGAAATGGGCTCGCGCTGGGGCATCAACCGCACGGTCGGCCAGATCTATGCCCTGCTGTTTTTGAGCGAGCGCCCGCTTAATGCCGAAGACATCGTCGAGCAGCTGGGCCTGTCGCGTTCGAACGTCTCGATCGGGCTGAAGGAGTTGCGGGCCTGGAACCTGGTGCGCCTGACCCATTTGCCTGAGGACCGGCGCGACCACTTCTCCACGCCCGAGGATCTTTGGGAGATCGTCCGCATCCTGGTCTCCGAGCGCAAGCGGCGCGAGATCGACCCGACGCTGAGCAAACTGCGCGAATTGGAGATGCAGAAACCTTCGTCGCCGGAGGAGGTCCACGCGCACAACCGGATCGGCGAGTTGGGCCAGCTCATCGAATTGCTCAGCGACTGGTATGACGACATGGACCGACTGGAGACCGACCGGTTGATCCAGTTGCTGGCGCTGGGCAGCAAGGTTTTGAAGTTCGTCGAGACGACCGAAAGAGTCGTGCCGTTGACCGCGCGCAAAAAGCGCGACGGCAAACATAAGGGAAGCTCTGTTCAACAAGCAGTGGAAGAGAGCTGACCATGGACGCCCTGATGCTGTCGCGCATTCAGTTCGGCGCGAACATATCGTTCCACATTTTGTTTCCAACCATCACCATCGCGCTCGGATGGGTGCTGCTGTTCTTCAAGCTGCGCTTCAACGCCTCCGGCGACATCAAGTGGATGGATGCCTATCGTTTCTGGGTGAAGGTGTTCGCGCTGTCGTTTGCCATGGGTGTCGTCTCCGGCATCACCATGAGCTTTCAGTTCGGCACCAACTGGCCGGGCTTCATGGAAAGGGTCGGCAATATCGCAGGCCCCTTGTTGGCCTATGAGGTGCTGACCGCGTTTTTCCTGGAGGCTGTGTTCCTGGGCATCATGCTATTCGGTTATTCACGGGTGCCCGGCTGGCTGCATACGCTGGCGACCGTGTTGGTCGCCGTCGGCACGACGTTGAGCGCGTTCTGGATCCTGGTGCTGAACTCGTGGATGCATACGCCGGTCGGTTATGAGATGCGCGACGGTATCGCCCACGCGACCGACTGGGTGGCGATCGTCTTCAACCCGTCGATGCCCTATCGGCTAACCCACATGCTGTTGGCCAGCGGTCTGACGGCGTCCTTCCTGGTCGCCGGGCTGTCGGCGTTTCGGCTGCTCTTCGGCGACCGCTCCGCCGGCGCGATGACGGCGCTTAAGACCGGCGTCACCTTGGGCGCGGTCCTGATTCCAATTCAGATGTTCGTCGGCGACATGCACGGCCTGAACACCTTGGAGCATCAGCCGGCCAAGATCGCGGCAATGGAGGCCAACTGGGAAACCGGCACCCACGTGCCGCTGCTGCTGTTCGCCTGGCCCGACGAGGCAACCCAAAGCAATCTCTATGAAGTCGGGATACCGAGCGGCGCGTCGCTGATTCTGACGCATAGCTTCGATGGCGTCGTCCCCGGACTCGATCAGTTCGTGACCGCCGATGGCCAGGTGCTGCATCCGCCGGTCGCACCCGTCTTCTGGTCGTTCCGGATCATGGTCGGCGTCGGGGTCCTGATGCTGCTCGTGTCGTGGACGGCGGCCTGGATGCTCTACCGGCGCGAGGCCGGCGTTGACGGCTTTGCTGGACGTTGGACGTTGCGCGTACTGGCCGCCATGACCTTCTCCGGCTGGCTGGCGACGCTCGCCGGTTGGTACACCACCGAGATCGGCCGACAGCCGTGGTTGGTGAGCGGGGTCCTGAAGACCGCCGACGCGGTCGGTGACGTGCCGGCCACCATGGTCGGCACCAGCTTGACCCTTTACCTCATCACTTATGCGGTGCTGATTACCGCCTATGTCGGCGTTCTGTTGTACCTGGCGCACAGGGCGGCGGCGCCGGGCGCCGTCGCGGGGCCGGAGCAACCGCGCTCTGGCAGCGCGCCTGTCGCCATGATCACGCCCGGGGAGGCGCGGCCATGACCCTGTTCGGCGATCCCACGATCTGGCTGCCCATCGCCTTTGCCACACTGATGGGTGTGTCGATCCTGATTTACGTCGTCCTGGACGGTTTCGATCTGGGCGTCGGTGTCCTGATCCCGTTCGCGAGCCCTGCGGAAAAGGACCGCATGATCGCCTCCATCGGCCCGTTCTGGGATGCCAACGAAACCTGGCTGGTGCTGGCCGTCGGCCTGCTGCTGGTCGCCTTTCCCTGGGCCCACGGGGTGATCTTGACCGCGTTCTACATGCCCGTCGCGCTGATGCTGCTGGGCCTGATCCTGCGTGGCGTCGCCTTCGAGTTTCGCGCCAAGGCGCCGGCCAGCCACAAGCCGTGGTGGAATAGCGCTTTCTTCGCCGGCTCGCTGATGACGGCGCTGTGCCAGGGTTTCATGCTGGGCCTCTACATCATGGGCCTGGAGTGGACGTGGCCCAATGTCGCCTTCGCCCTGCTGACGGCGGTCTGCCTGACCGTCGGCTACGCCTTCATCGGATCGGCCTGGCTGATGATCAAGACGGAGGGCGATCTGCAGAAGAAAGCCGTCGCCTGGGCTCAGCGTGGCCAATGGGGCGTGCTGGCCGGTATTGGCGCGGTCTCGCTGGCCAGCCCCCTGGTTAGCCCGCGCATCTTCGAAAAGTGGTTCGCGGTGCCGGAAATCTTCGTTCTGGCGCCGCTGCCGATCGTCTCCATCGTGCTGTTGGGCGTGATCTGGATATCATTGCGCCACCTGCCGGATGCCGAGGACAGGTGGTGCTGGATCCCGTTCGCGGCGACGACATTTCTGTTCGTTCTGGCCTTCGCGGGCCTCGCCTATTCCTTCTATCCCTATGTCGTGCCCGAGCGTCTGACCATCTACGACGCGGCGAGCGCACCGGAGAGTCTCTTCATCATTCTGATCGGCGCGCTCGTCGTGCTGCCGATGATCGCCGGTTACACCGTGCTGGCCTATACGACGTTCCGCGGCAAGGCCGCCGATTTGCGTTACGACTGAACGTCGCCGGCGCCAGCCCACTAGAATGGCTGTGCGCTAGCCGGTTGGACCTGGCGGCAGCGGACCGGTGGGCGGATAGGCGCCGTCCTCGTCATGGGTCTCGTGGCCCTCGAGCGGCGGGTTGAAGACGCTGATCAGGCGGACGTCGGTGACCGCCTTGATGTGATGGGGATCGTTCGGTCCAACGCAATAGAGCGCGCCTGGCCCCATCGTGTGGACATCGCCGGTGTTGCGCTCGGTCACTTCGAAGGTGCCGTCCAGCACCAGGTTCGCTTCCCAGTGGTTCTTGTACCAAAGGTCGGCCTCGCGGCCCTGTTTGAAACGGACCTCGCTGATGGCGAAGCCCAGCTTGTCGCCGGCGGTGACGAAACGCGCGATCCGGCTGGCGCCGTCGGCGCGTGAGAAGGCAAGGCCCTGGGCCGCCACGTCATCGCGGCTTCTGACCAGCATGCGCCCGGGTCCCTCCGGGATGTCGCCGGTCGGCGGATAGGCGCCATCGTCATCGTGGGTCTCGTCGCCTTCAATCGGCGGGTTGAAGGTGCTGATGACCCTGATCGCTTCTTCGTCACTGCTTTGGATGTGATGGCGGTCCTTCGGGCCGACGATGTACATCATGCCCGGTTCCAGATCCCACTTCTGGCCGCTGGTCAGGTCTTGGACCCAGCCGCGGCCGGAGCGCACGTAGTTGGCTTCCCAGTGGTTCTTGTACCAGAGATCGCTGCCGCTGCCGGCGCGCCCGCGCGCCTCCGAGACGCTGAAGCCCATGCCGTCCGACTTGGTCAGCGGCCGGACCGCGGTCGCGCGGCCATGGGAGATCGAAACGATCCGGCCGGCCTTTTCCATATCGTCCATGGTGCGTATCAGCATCGATGTCTCCCCGTTGCTTGTGTTGGTCTATCTATGCCGTGGCCGGGCCCGGCGGTACCGGTCCGGAAGGCGCCAGCGTGCCCTCGGCGTCGTGGACCTCGTCACCCTTCAGCGCCGGACAGAAGACGCTGATCAGGTGCAGATCGGTCTCGGCAAACATGCTGTGGCGGTCGTCGGGACCGACGCAGTACATCATGCCTGGCGCCATCGACCAGCTCTCGCCGGTGGTGAGGTCCGTGACCTCGCCGCGCCCATCGAGAATGTAGTTGGCTTCCCAATGGTTCTTGTACCAAAGCGTGTTGCGGTTGCCGGCGGCCAGGTTGACGTCGGACAGGCTGAAGCCCAGGCCGTCTTCTTGCAGCAAGATGCGCACGGTGCGCGCCGAGCCGCCGGCGACGACCATCTCCTTGTCGGCCGCGCGAAGCTCGCCAAGCGTTTTGACGAACATCGCCTCGCGGCCCGCCGGCACCGGCCCGCTGGGCGCATAGGACCCGTCGGCATCGTGCGCCTCATTGCCCGTGATCGGCGGATCGAAAATGCTGATGATGTGCACGTCGCTGGTGGCGACAACACGGTGCCGGTCCTTCGGTCCGACCGTGTAGATCACGCCGGTTTCAAGCGGCCAGGTCTGGCCGGTGCCGGTTTCCTCGACGTGGCCGGAGCCTGCGACGACGTAGTTGGCTTCCCAGTGGTTCTTGTACCAGAGGTCCTGTTCATGGCCGGTCTCGAGCCGGACATCCGATAGGGCGAAGCCCATGCCGTCGGTCGCCGTCAGGAACCGTGTCGAACGCACCTTGCCGCCGCCCAGCACTTTTTCGGCGCCCGCGTCGCGCAACCCGTCCAGTGTCTTCGCGAACATGCCGATCCCCGCCATGCTGATGGGAGAGGCATTGGATCAGGATGCCTCTCCCGCAGCAAGGCCCCGTGCGCGTTTCGCGCCGGGGACGGCCTAGTGAGTTGAACCTACTCGAACGGGTTCTGTGCGGTCGGCTGAACGAAGCTGTTCAGGAAGCAGCCGACATAGACGTCCTGGGCCGCGGCCGAACCGTCGAGGGGCAGATGATAGTCCTTGCGCGCGGCGCCGACCGTAAAGACCGAGCCCTCGCGGAAGGCCGTGCCGAAATCGTAGTCGTGGATCTCGACCCGGACATAGGAAACGTCCTGGCTGCTGATGATCTCTGCCGTGCTGCCCATCTGCCATGGCGCATCCTTGACCTTGAGGTCGACCGGATACTGGCCGCCGGGCGGCAGGCCACCCAGCTCCGGCGAATAGAACAGCACCGTCCAGTAGAACTGCTGGGCGGTCTGATCCCATTCGGCGCCGATGGCATAGAACTGGTCACCGACATAACGGCTTAAAACACAACTGCCATGATCGTTAACATTAATGATCCAGTCACCAGAAGTGCCATAGGTCTCGCTGTTGGCTGGACCAGAAAACATCAAGGCCGCCAATAGTAGCGGCAGCGTGAGTATCAATCGGGTGTGTCGTTTTCTCGGACTCGGTACCATGGTGCCGCTCCGTTTACCTTTTTGTTGTGCGGCTATTTTACTCCTATCCAATGGATGAGTCGTAAACGACAAAGAGGTATGTTGAGGATCTTCTACAAAAGTGATAACCCGTTTGAGGGAGGCGCAGGGCCGTCGAGCTTGGAATCCGTGACTTCGCGCGGCTTGACTCGACCCTCGCGGTTGCCGACAAGGGGGCTCTTCCGGCCACGCCAGAGTCCTTCATCCATGCCCCATTCGATTGAGACGATCCCTTTGATGTCGCCGGGACCAGGCACCAAACGAGCGTTGACGGTGCATCGATTCGGCAACCCCGGCGCGCGTCCGAAGGTCTATCTGCACGCGGCGCTCCACGCTGATGAACTGCCCGGAACGCTGGTGCTGAACCGCATGCTCGGCTGGTTCAAGGACGCTGACGACAGGGGAGAGGTTAACGGTGAGATCGTTGTCTTGCCGTACGCCAATCCGGTCGGCCTGGCGTCGCAGATCTATGGTTACCATCTGGGTCGCTACGATCTGGACGGCGACGGCAACTTCAATCGTTGGTATCCCGACCTGACCGACCGCATCGTCGGACGTGTCGGCAACGCTCTTGGCGACGACATCGAGGAGAACCGTCAGCTGATCCACGATGCCGCCATTGCGGCCGTTGACGATTGGCGCGCCGAGGGCGAGGCGAACGTGTTGCGCAAGGCGTTGCTGGCCCTGAGTATCGATGCCGACTACATCCTTGACCTGCATTGTCACGGTCAGGCGGTGCAGTACATCTACTTTCCGGTCGACTACTGGGAGACCCACGCGGATCTGGCGGCTGAGCTGGGCTGCAAGGTCATCCTGCTATTCCCCACCGACGAAGGCACCAACTTCGATATCGCGTCGGCGGTCTTCTGGCATCGGCTGCGCGAGCTATTCCCGGAGCGGGCGATCCCGAACGCGCCCTTCACGACGACGTTGGAACTGCGGGGACAGCCGGACGTCGACGAGGCCCTGGCGGAGAGTGACGCACGCGGCCTGTGGCGGTTTCTGCAACGCCATGGCGCTATCGCCGGCGACCCCGGTCAGCCGCCCGAACCGGTTGGCGCGCCGACGCCCCTGGAGGGCGTCGACAACGCGGTCGCGCCTTGCGCTGGCGTGTTGTCATACGCCGTCGCGCTTGGTGCGCGCATCAACAAGGACGACGTCGTCGCCTGGGTCGTCGACCCATCGGAGGCGGACTTCGATAAGGCGCGCACGCCGGTCAGGAGCCGCACCGACGGCGTGATGTTTGGCCGCAATCTCTCCATGTTGGTGCGACCGGGGCAGAGTTTCGCCTCAATCGCCGGCCCGGAACCTCTGCCGGAGCCCGACCTGCCGTATATCGATTACTGAACGCGATGGCGCATCAGGTTGAGGCCCTGGCCCTCGGCTCGCCCTCACTCGGTACCGAACGCACCTTGACGGTGCACCGTTTCGGTCACCGTGGCGCCCGTCCCAAAGCCTATCTTCACGCCGCGCTGCATGCTGCCGAGCTCCCGGGCATTGTTGTTCTGGAGCATCTGCTGAGCCGCTTGGAGGCGGCCGACAAGGAAAAGCGCATCGCAGGCGAGATCGTCGTCGTGCCGTTCGCCAACCCGATTGGTCTGGCCCAGCAGATCATGATGGAAAGCCAGGGCCGCTATGACCTGGCCACGGGCCGCAACTATAACCGCGGTTTTCCTAACCTGACCGATGCGGTTGCCGAACGGGTCGCCGGCGCGCTGGGCGATGACGCGCAAGCCAATGTCGCGCTGGTTCGCCGGGCGATGGGCGAGGCGCTCGACGCGCTGGCTGTCGCGCGCGAACCGGAGGTGCTGAAGCGCGAACTGCTCAGGCTTTCCCACGATGCCGACATCGTGCTCGACCTGCACACGGCGTGGGAGGCGTTGCTTCATCTCTTTGTGACCGACGTAAACTGGCCCGAGGCCGAAGACCTGAGCCGCCATATGCGGGCCGAGGTCGTGCTGGTCGACCGCGGCAACGCCATGATGACGTTCAAGTCTGCCCATGCGCTTGTTTGGAAGGCGCTGGCCGAGCGGTTTCCTGAAGTGCCCCTCCCGCCCGGCGCCATGGCGGCCGTGGTGGAGCTGCGCGGCCAGCGCGATGTGGATGATAATCTGACCCGCCCGGATGCCGATAACCTCTATCGCTACCTGCAACGCCGCGGCGTCATCTTGGGCGAACCCGGACCCTTGCCCGAGGCGTTGACCGAGCCGCGCTCAACCCGGGGGCTGAAGCGGCTCATGGCGCCGGTCGGCGGGATTGTCGTCTATCACCGCGACCTCGGCGATCACGTCATGGCGGACGAGGCGTTCTGCCACGTGATTGATCCACAGACGCGCCGGAGAACGCCCGTTGTCGCCCCGCAGTCGGGGCTGCTTTACGCCCGGCGCAGTCACCGATTCGCACGGGCTGGCCAATACATCTGTGCGATCGCTTCGGATACGCCGTTATAGGCACCGTTAAACCCGATCGAACGGGCGCGTTTCTCTCCAGACTATACTATCGAAAGAACTAGTTAAGTCTCGATCGTGTAGTGCGCCCTATCGTTCGAGAGGCCGTTTTTTCGAAGGTAGCAGCCCCTTCGAGAGTGAGAGCTATGCGTTGTGAGTAAGTAATTCTCTTTGGGTTATTACTAAAGATGTAGATTTCGCTGTTGCTCACGGAAGCATTACGATTGGTTCGCTGCCATTATACATTATATTCTGAAATACTGAGAAAATGTCGATTAGTATCCATCACCGCTAACAACATTCCTTAACGGAGGATGGTACCTTGAAACATACCAAGCAACAGAGGCTGGCCTGCTACGCCTGGACGCGCGCCGCGATCATCGGCGCCGGGTTCGTGGCCGTCGCAGTCGCGGCCAATGTCGAGTCGGGCCGGGCCGCCGATGATGGGCGGTTGATGGTGTCGCCTCAAGCATTTGCGTTCTGCTCGACGATGACGCCGGATGAGCTTTCGGCGGCAGTGGAGGGCGGCCAGTGCATCGCGTATCTGGAAGAGCTGAGCATTCAGCTCCAGGAAATCGCACCTGAAGCCGGGCCTGCTGCGCCCGATCCTGTCGGCGATCCGTTCAACCGTCCGCGTGTCAGCCCTGACACCACGCCTAACTCAAGTGGCGGCGGCGGTTCCAATGGCGGCTCGAACGGCGGCTCGAATGGCGGTTCCAACGGCGGTTCCAATGGCGGCTCGAACGGCGGTTCCAATGGCGGCTCGAACGGCGGCTCGAATGGCGGTTCCAACGGCGGTTCTAACGGTGGTTCCAATGGCGGTTCCAACGGCGGTTCGAACGGTGGCTCGAACGGCGGTTCCAACGGCGGTTCGAACGGCGGTTCCAACGGTGGTTCGAATGGCGGCTCGAACGGCGGTTCCAACGGCGGTTCGAACGGCGGTTCGAACGGCGGTTCCAACGGCGGCTCGAACGGCGGCTCGAACGGCGGTTCCAACGGCGGCTCGAACGGCGGTTCCAACGGCGGTTCCAACGGCGGCTCGAACGGCGGTTCGAACGGTGGTTCGAATGGCGGCTCGAACGGTGGTTCGAATGGCGGCTCGAATGGTGGTTCGAACGGTGGTTCGAACGGTGGTTCGAACGGTGGTTCGAAAGGCGCCTCGAACGAAGGTTCGAACGGAGGTTCGAACGGCGGCTCG